>DATDEH010000043.1 GCA_036523395.1 Candidatus Limnocylindria bacterium
GAGCCAACACGCTAAGCAGAACGAAGCAGCGAAAGCTGCTTCGTTACAGAGTGGCACGGCAAATGCGATACAGGACCGTCACGATGATCGAGCAGCGTCCCTCCGCCGCCTCGGCACCCGCACACACCGGCGCGCGCGTGATGATCGTTGAGGACGACCGGGACATCGCGATGCTCCTTTCGAGCATCCTCGCGGAAGAGGGCTACGCGACTCACGTCGTGACCGACTCGCGACAGGCGGTCGAGACCTTCGAGCGCGTTCACCCGGACGTCATCACACTCGACGTGATGATGCCGAGCCTTGACGGCATCAGCCTCTGTCTCGAACTCAGGCGGAACACCGATGTCCCGATCCTGTTCATCAGCGCCAAGAAAGAGCCGCCCGATCGGGTGGTCGGCCTGCGCGTCGGCGCCGACGATTACATCGGCAAGCCGTTCGACAACGACGAGCTGCTCGCGCGCATCGAGGCGCTGCTCCGCCGGTCGCAGATGTCGCATGACGGCGCTGGCGCGAAGCAGATGCGCTTCGGTCGCTTCGTGATCGACAACGGCAGCGTCCAGGCCATCGCCGGCGACCGGCAGGTGCAGCTCACACCGACAGAGTTCAAGCTCCTGCGCACACTGGCGGGGGAGCCCGGCCGCGTGTTCACCCGAGACGATCTCCTCACGGGCGTGTGGGGGTACGAGCCGGGCAGCGACACGCGCCTCGTCGACGTCCACGTCGGCCGCCTCCGCAAGAAGCTTGAAGACGCGACCGTGACCGAGGTCGCGATCGAGACCGCGCGAGGATTCGGCTACCGCTTGGTGGACGCCTCCCGAGGACGCTGACCCTCGCTCCGCGAGCGGCGTCCACGCGCCGCCGAAGCAAGACCCTGAAGCACCCTCACCGTGTCCTCCCACCCGATGCACGCGTCGGTGATGCTCTGTCCGTAGACGAGTCGTGCTGGATCCGTGAGCTCCTGGCGTCCTTCCACGAGAAAGCTCTCGATCATCACGCCCGCGATGCCGCGCTCACCCGCGGCGACCTGCGCCGCGATCTCACCCACGACGGCGGGCTGCCGCAAGTGATCGCGCTCGCTGTTCCCGTGACTCGCATCGACGATGAGCCGCTCGGGAAGGCCCGCGTCGCGCAGCGCATCGAGCGCGCCGCGCACGCTCGCCTTGTCGTAGTTCGGACCGCGGGCGCCGCCACGCAGGATCACGTGTCCGTATGGATTCCCGCGCGTGCTGACGAACGCAGCAAGACCCTGCTCGGTGACCCCGATGAAGCTGTGCGGATGCGCCGTCGCGCGCACGGCGTCGATCGCGATCTGCACCGTGCCACCGGTCCCGTTCTTGAATCCGACCGGCATCGATAGACCCGAGGCGAGCTCGCGATGCACCTGACTTTCGGTCGTGCGCGCGCCGATCGCGCCCCAGCTCACGAGATCGGATGTGTACTGCGGCGAGACGGGGTCCAGGAACTCGCAGCCCGCGGGCACGCCAAGCTCCGCGAGATCGAGCAGCAAGCGGCGCGCGAGCCGCAGGCCGTCGTTGATGCGGAAGCTGCCGTCGAGGCCGGGGTCGTTGATGAGGCCCTTCCAACCGACGGTCGTCCGCGGCTTTTCGAAGTACACACGCATGACGACCCGAAGGTCCGCGGCAAGATCCCTCGCGAGCGTCACCAACCGGCCCGCGTACTCCATGGCAGCCTCGACGTCGTGCACCGAACACGGCCCGACAACGACGATGAGGCGGTCGTCCTCGCGATCGAGGATGCGCACGAGCTCCTCGCGCGCGCTCGCGACGGTCCGCGATCCCGCCTCGGTGAGCGGAAGCTCGTCGAGGAGGATCGCCGGCGGGATCAGTGGCCGGTAGCCTTCGACCCGGAGGTCGCGAGTCTTCATCGCGCCACCTACTCTACGGAGCCGTGCCGCTCTACGGCTACCGCGGGAAACGACCGACGGTGGCGCCCGACGCGTTCATCGCGCCGACGGCCGTTCTCATCGGGGACGTGACGGTGCGGTCCGGAGCGTCGGTCTGGTTCGGCTCGGTGCTGCGCGCCGACATGGACCGCATCGAGATCGGCGAGCGCTCGAACGTGCAGGACAACTGCACCATCCACACCGACACCGGCGAGCCGACGATCATCGGGGCGGAGTGCACGATCGGTCATGGAGCGATCGTCCATTCCTCGATCGTCGAGCGGAACGTGCTCATCGGCTCCGCCGCGGTCCTCGTCGGCGCGAATACGGTCGGCGAGCGCACGATCGTCGGCGCGGGTGCTGTCCTTGCCGAGCGTTTCGCGGCCCCGGCCCGGTCGCTGGTGCTCGGCGTGCCCGCACGAGTGGTGCGCGAGGTCCGCCCGGAGGACGACCGCTGGACCGTCGGAGCGGCGCAGCACTACGCCGATCTCTCCGCGTGGTACCGGGAGAACCTGAAGGAGACCGAGTAGCTCCCGTGCCGACACTGCGCCTGACCGGAGCGGATCTCAGCATCGCCGACGTGCTCGCGGTCGCCCGCCGGCAGACGCCCGTGGCGCTCGACCGCACGGCGGAGCGCCGCATGTCGGAGTCCGCGAGGCTCGTCGCGGAGCTGGCAGCGGGGGACGCGCCCGTCTACGGGGTCAACACCGGCTTCGGCGATCTCGCGACGGTCCGCATCCCGATCGGGGACCTCCGAACGCTCCAGCGCAATCTCATCCGAAGCCATGCCGCGGGCGTCGGCGATCCACTGCCGGCCGACGTGGTGCGCGCGGTGCTCCTCCTGCGTGCCAACACGCTCGCGGCCGGTCGCTCCGGCGTGCGCCCTGAGCTCGCCGAGATGCTGCTCGAGATGCTCGATCGCGGCGTTCATCCCGTGATCCCGATGCACGGCAGCGTCGGCGCCTCCGGCGATCTCGCGCCGCTCGCTCACGCGGCACTGGTGCTGATGGGCGAGGGCGAGGCGTTCGTCGAGGACAAGCGAATGCCCGGTGCCGACGCGCTGAAGCGAGCTGGACTGAGGCCGCTCGAGCTCGGGCCGAAGGAAGGCGTCGCGCTCATCAACGGGACACAGGTCATGACCGCCATCGGCTGCCTGGCGCTCCACGACGCGGCGGTGCTCGCGGCGACCGCTGACATCGTCGGCGCGATGTCCGCCGAGGCGCTGCGCGCGACCGACGCCGCGTGGAACGCCGACCTGCACGCCGCGCGGCCGCATCCAGGACAGCAGACCGTCGCCGCCAACCTGCGCTCGCTCATGGAGGGGAGCGCCAACGTCGCGTCGCACCGCCTCGGCGACGCGCGGGTCCAGGATCCGTACTCGATCCGCTGCATGCCCCAGGTACATGGCGCGTCACGCGACGCCCTCGACTACGCGCGGCGGGTCATCGAGATCGAGATCAATTCCGTGACCGACAACCCGCTCGTCTTTGCGGAGCAGCGGCGCGTGGTGAGCGGTGGCAACTTCCACGGGCAGCCCGTGGCGATCGCCCTCGACGTGGCAACGATCGCGGTCGCGGAGCTCGCCGACGTCAGCGAGGCACGCGTCGATCGGCTCACGAACGCGCACACCAGCGGCCTCCCGCCGTTCCTGAGTCCGATGGCCGGGACGAACTCGGGTTTCATGGTCGCGCAGTACACGAGCGCCGCGCTCGTCACGGAGAACCGGCTTCGCGCGTTCCCCGCATCCGTCGAGTCGGTGCCGACCTCCGCGGGGATGGAGGATCACGTGAGCATGGGCGTCCACGCGGCGCTGAAGCTCGCGGCGGTCGTGCGGAACACGCGCGACGCGCTCGCGATCGAGGCACTCTGCGGCGCTCAGGGTCTCGATCTGCTCGGCGCTACGACGGCGCCCGGTGTCGAGGAAGCCCGCCGCGTCGTGCGCGAGCACGTCCCGAAGCTCGAGACGGACCGCGCGCTCGCTCCGGACATCGCCGCCGTCGCGGAGCTCATCGAGCGCGAGATCCTGCTGGCCGGCGTCAGGTCACGCATCCCCGATCTCGCGTGAGTGCGCCGCGGGCGGTCGTGTTCGACCTCGGCGGCACGCTCGTGCACTGGGCCGATTGGGAGGGCGGCGCGGCGACGAAGTGGGGACTCGCCTTTGACGCGCTTCGCGCATCCGAGGCGATCAGCGCGTCGCGGGAGGATTTCGTCCTGGCGATGCGCGCCGCCGAGAAGGCGCACTGGGAACGGGTCGATCGCGACCACTGGAGCGGACCACCCACCGGCGTCGTCAGCGACGGCTTCCGGCGGCTTGGGACGAGCTTCGGTGAAGCTGCGCTCCTGACCGTGCTCGACGGATACGCGCGCGCGGTCGCGGGCTGGTGCTCCGTCTTCTCCGACACGCGCGACACGCTGGTGACGCTGCGCGAGCGTGGCTACCTGTTGGGCCTCCTCTCGAACACGTGGTGGGCGGCCGAATGGCACAACGCGGATCTCGCGGCGCACGGGCTCGCCGATCTGCTCGACGAGCTCGTGTACACGTCCGACCTACCGTGCTCCAAGCCGCATCCGTCCGTGTTCCGCGAGGTGGCGTCGCGTCTCGGCGTCGCGCCGGACGCGTGCGTGATGATCGGCGACCGTCAGGTCGATGACGTGTCCGGCGCGCGGGCGATCGGCATGCGCGCGATCTGGCGGCGCAACGACTCGGGCTTCCCCACCTCCGACGTCGCGCCTGATGCGATCGTCGACACGCTCGCCGAGCTCCCCGACCTGCTTCGCTCATGGGGAGGCGCATGAAGCGCTGCTCCTGGGCGACACGCGAGCCGCTCATCAGCTACCACGACAAGGAGTGGGGCACGCCGCGCCACGACGAGCGCACGCTCTTCGAATTCCTCGTGCTCGAGGGCGCGCAGGCGGGGCTCTCGTGGGAGACGATCCTTCGAAAGCGCACGGCGTATCGCGCTGCGTTCGCACGGTTCGATCCGAAGAAGGTGGCGCGCTTCGGCGCCCGCGACGTAACGCGACTCATGCGCGACGAGGGCATCGTGCGCAATCGGCTCAAGATCGCGTCGGCCATCGCGAACGCGAAGGCCTTCCTCGCCGTCGCGCGCGAGTACGGCAGCTTTGATACCTATTTCTGGGGCTTCCGGGACCCGGCCGAGCTGTCGCGCGACCTTCGGAAACGTGGCTTCCGTTTCGTGGGACCCACGATCTGCGAGTCATTCATGGAGGCCACCGGCATGCTCGACCACCACGAACGCGGATGCTTCCGCAGGGCGGGCTAGTACTGCAGTACCAGGTGACGTAGGAGTATCAATGACCATCGGGTCCCTGCCTTAGGGGGCTTGTGGAGCGCCTGGATGTACCTATTCTTCTCCACAGATGGGCGGGTTCGCCCGTCCAGATCGCAGGGAAAGGAGGTTCTCATGATCGCTTTTTTCCGTGACGAAGAGGGTCAGGGCCTCGTCGAATATGCACTCATTATCGCCGTCATCGCGATTGCCGTCATCGTCGCGATGGTCTTCCTTCGTGGCCAGATCCAGAACATCTTCAGCAACATCGGCAACAACCTGACCTAAGCGTCTGCGATATCGCAGTCCACGAGCGGCCCGGGAAACCGGGCCGCTCGTTTGTTATGCGGGGCTGCAGGCGTCTGCGGTCTTGCACCGCGCCCGCCACATGGGCGGGCGCAGCGCAAGGAGGGAGGGAGACGGGAAGGCTGACTTAGGGGCGCCGACCCCTGCCCGGGCCACCGGGCACGCCGGCGGGACGAGCCTCGTCGACCTCGGCGGTGACGTGCGCGGTGAGCGAGGCCTTCCTCTCGGTGGCCTGCGCCGCGGTGATCGTGCCTGCCGCAAGGGCGGCATCGATCTTGGCGTTGCCGTCAGCCACCATCGCCGCGATCAGTCCGTCACGGGTCTTGCCCGCGGCGGTCGCGATCTGAGCGAGGGTCTGGCCTGCCTGGAGCTTTGCGTGCAGATCCGCCTCGGTCGTACCGATGTACGTCGCTGCGGCTGCGATGTCATTCGTGATCATCGCGCGCGGGCCGCCCGGTCCACCGCGGCCACCGGGACCAAAGTTCGTGCCCGGCTGGTCGACGGCGGTCGTGATCTGCCTGGTCGCCTCGGCCGATAGCGCGGCGATGAGACCGTCACGGGTCTTGCCATGTGCGACGGCGATCTGGGCGAGGGTCTGGCCGCTCTGGAGCTCGGTGCGCAGCGCAGCCTCGGTGATGCCGATGTACGCCGCGGCGGTCGCGAGCGTGTTCGGCGCGCCGAAGGGACTGTTGGAGGCGAAGATGGCGACCTCGCCCGGCAGCTGTGTGATGACGGCGTCGGCGGTGCCCGGCGCGAGCGCAGCGGCCGCGACCCCACCCGTGAGGAGGAGCGTGACGCCGCTCGCGATGAGCATCTTGTCGATGTACTTCATGTCGTTGTCCTTTCCGCTGAGGTGACTGCGATCAGGACACCACCCGCGCCGCCGCGGTTCATGAAAGGGCTCTAAGAAGGACCGGACGGCGCGGTTTTCTTACTCGGTTCTTAGCGGGGCGCCCATACACTCGGCTCGTGAACGTCCTCCTCGTCGAGGACGATCCCGCAGTGCGGGGAGCCGTGGAGCGGGCGCTTCGCGGCGCCGGCCATCGGACCGAGACCGCCGCCAACGGCGTAAGAGCGCTGGAGGTGGCCACGGCCAACCCCTACGACGCGGTCGTCCTGGACATCGGCCTGCCCGGTCTCGACGGACTCGAGGTGTGCCGCCGCCTGCGCTCGACCGGCAACGCGGTGCCGGTGCTCATGCTCACCGCGCGCGCGGCGGTCACCGAGCGGGTCGAGGGCCTCGACGCCGGCGCCGACGACTACCTCGTGAAACCGTTCGCGCTCGACGAGCTCCTGGCGCGACTGCGTGCCTTCGAGCGGCGCGCGCCGCAGAGCGGGCAGTCGCGCGGCACCCTTCGCTTCGAGGACGTGTCCCTCGACCGCGACGCGATGACCTGCCGCCGTGGAGATCGGACGATCCAGCTGTCGCGCACGGAATACCAGCTGCTCGAGCTCTTCCTCTCGAATCCGCGCCGCGTGCTCAGCCGCGATGTCATCTTCGACAAGGTGTGGGGCTACGACTTCGGTCCGGACTCGAACTCGCTCGACGTGTACATCGGATACCTGCGCCGGAAGCTCGGCGAGCCACGGATCATCCACACGATGCGCGGCGTCGGCTACGTGCTGAGGGAAGCATGACCTTTCGTGTTCGCGTCGCGCTCCTCGCGGCCGGCGCGGTCGCGCTCGCCGCCGTCAGCGCCGCCGCGATCATGTACGTCGTCGTCCAGCAGCAGCTGACGACGCAGCTCGATGAGACGCTGAAGGATGCCGCTGCCGTGTCGCGTCAACCGCAGGGCGGGGGCGGCGGGCGTGGCGGCGGCCCACCTCGCTTTCCCGGCTCCCTCGGATCTCCGCTGTCCGGCCGCCCCGACATCCTTGCTCAGGTGATCGACACATCCGGCAGCGTGGGCCGGGTCGAGAACCAGCCTCTCACGGCACTCGTGACCGCCGACGCGCGTGCGGTCGCCGCTGGGACGAAGGCCGCGTACTTCTTCAACACCGAGATCGAGGGCTCGCACCTGCGCGTGTACGTCGCTCAGTTCACGGCACCCACGCAGTTCACGCCGGGCACGGCCATCGAGCTCTGGCGGCCGCTTGATGAGATCAATGGCGTGCTCGACGAGACGCGCCTTCGCCTGGCGATCGTCGCGATCGGCGCGGTCCTCCTCGCGGCCGTGCTCGGTGTCATCGTCTCGCAAGGGACGCTGATGCCGGTCCGCCGGCTCACCGACGTCGTCGAAGAGGTCGGGCGCACGCGCGACCTGTCCCGGCGCGTCGAAGGTGAGAGTCCCGACGAGCTCGGCCGGCTCGCGGCAAGCTTCAACAGCATGCTCAGCGCGCTCGACATCTCACTGCGACAGCAGCGTCAGCTCGTCGCCGACGCTTCGCACGAACTGCGGACGCCGCTCACCAGCCTGCGAACCAACCTCGAGCTGCTCGCGCGCGGGCAACCGACCGATCCTGTGGAGCGCCAGCAGGTGCTCGTCGAGCTCGTCGGTCAGATCGAGCGCCTCTCGACGCTCGTCGGGGATCTCATCGATCTGGCGCGCGACGAAGAGGCGACCCTCCCGATCGAAGATGTTCGGCTCGACGAGGTCGTCGGCGAAGCGATCACCGATATGCGTGGCCGTTACCCGCAAGTGCGCTTCGACGCGGTCCTGGAAGCGACGACCGTGCGCGGAGTTCGTCCGCGCATCGCGCGTGCTGTGACGAATCTCCTCGACAACGCCGGCAAGTGGAGTCCTGCGAAGGGTGTGGTCGAGGTCACTGTCCAAGATGGCGAGGTGAGCGTTCGCGACCACGGCCCCGGCGTCGCGCCCGAGGACGCCGCGCGCGTCTTCGACCGTTTCTGGCGGGCGAGCAACGCACGGTCTCTTCCGGGCTCCGGCCTCGGCTTGTCGATCGTGAAGGACGTCGCCGAGTCCCACGGGGGCTCTGTGACGCTCGAGCAAGCGACCGGCGGCGGAGCGCGCTTCCGCCTGCGGCTCGCGACCGACTCCTAAGCGCTTCTCAAGCGGCTTTCATGCTCACGCAGCCCGCGGATGTTCCTCTTATCCGCATGACAGACCGACCCCGCCGCGCCAGACCGCTCATCGGATCCACTCTCATGCTCCGCACGCTCGCCGCCGCGATCACCCTTACCAGCTTCGGCGGCATGACGATCTTCGCGAGCGAGAACCTACACGCGGCGAACGCGCCGCTCCAGCCCGCGGCTGTCGCGACCGCGACACCGGTGCCGACGACCGCGCCGCGGACGGTGACGGCCGGACGCACGACGACGCGGCGCTCGGTCACGAGCACGAGCACCGCGCCACTCACACGCACCAAGCAGTCCTGACCGCCCAGTGAACCTCAGCACGGATCTCATCTGGATCGTTGCGCGCTCGACCGGCACGGCGTCGCTCGTCGCGCTCACGCTCTCGGTGCTGACCGGCATCGCGCTGCGCACCGGGACGTTCGCGTGGCTCTCGCATAACCGTGGCGTGCGCGTGGTGCACGGCTTCCTCACCGTTCTCTGGATCCCGCTCGGTCTCGCGCACGTCATCGCACTCCTGTTCGACCGTTATGCGCAGATCGGACTGGTCGATCTCGTGGTCCCATTCGGCGTCTCGTACGGGCGAGTCGCGATCGGACTCGGCACGATCTCCATGCAGCTCATCCTCGTCGTGCTCGTCTCCACCTGGCTGCGGTCGTCGCTGACCAACGGGCAGTGGCAGTGGTTCCACCGCCTCTCGTACGTCGCATTCTTGGCCGCATTCGCGCACGGCGTGATGTCCGGGACCGATCTCGCGAACCCGGTCGTCGCCGCGCTGGCCTGGATCGCGGCCGCCGCGGTCGCGCTCGTCGCGCTCCGTCGCGTGACACGCATCCGCAGCACGGCCTAAGCGCCGGCGCCACCGCGTGAGTACGCTGGGTGGGCATGCGGCTCGTTCTCAACATCAACGGCGCGACACACCAGGTGGACCCACCGCCGAGCGCTTCGCTCCTCAGCGTGCTGCGGGATGACCTCGGACTGACCGGTACGCGCTTCGGGTGCGGGAGCGGCCAGTGCGGAGCGTGCTACGTGATCGCGGACGGCAGAGCCGTTGCGTCGTGCCTCATGCCCGCTCGGCAGGCGGCCGAACGCGAGATCACCACGATCGAGGGACTTGCCCGGGGCGACGGGCTTCATCCGGTGCAGGAGGCCTTCATCGCCGAGGACGCGATGCAGTGCGGCTACTGCACCAGCGGGATGATCATCTCGGCCGCGGCTCTCCTCGCGCGCGACGCAGCGCCCGACGAGGCCGCGATCCGCGACGCGCTTTCCGGCAACCTCTGCCGCTGCGGCGTGTACGGCCGCGCCATTAGAGCGGTCAAACGGGCAGCGGATAGCAGGGGGGTTGCAGGGGGTTCTCCCCCTGCGATGAACAAATGAACTTGGAGGAGCGCATCCGCGTCGAGCCCGACGGATCGCTGACCGCGTTCTCCGGCAAGATCGAGTTCGGCCAGGGGATCCGGACCGCGTTCGCGCAGCTCGTCGCGAACGAGCTCGACGTGCCGGTGGAGCGCGTGCGCGTCGTGCTCGGCGACACCGACGAGGTGCCGTTCGACTTCGGCACGTTCGGAAGCAACTCCATCGCACAGGAGGCGCCCGCGCTCCGCCGCGCTGCGGCCTTCGCGCGCAGGACGCTGATCGATCGCGCGGCGGCCCGCCTCGGCGTTCCCGCGAGGCAGCTCGACACGCAGGACGGCACGGTCGGAGATGGCGACGGCAAGCGGGTGAGCTACGCGGACCTCGTCCATGGTGCGCCGCTCACCGGCACTATCCCCGACGACGAGCCGCTGCTGCCGCGAGATCGCTGGCGGCACATCGGCACGCCGCTCGCGCGCGTCGAGGCGCGCGACATCGTGACCGGACGCGCGCGATACACCGCCGATGTCCGGCCCCTTGGCCTCGCGCGTGGGGCGATCGCTCGACCTCCCGTGCGCGGAGCACGCGCGACCCGCGTCGACGATCGCGCCGCGAGAGCGATGCCAGGGGTGATTGCCGTGGTGCACGACGGCGACGTCGTCGGCGTCGTAGCGGAGCGGGAGGAACAGGCCCGTGCCGCGGCCGACGCGCTCGACATCGACTGGGACACGCCGAAGGTCGACGCATCGAGCACGCAGGTCGTCCCGCTGCGGGAGGACGCGGGCATCGACGCCGCGCTCGCGTCGGCCGCACTGTCACGCTCCGCGACGTACACGCTGCCCTCGATCGCGAGCGCGTCGATCGGCCCGAGCGCCGCGCTCGTCGACGTCCGTGCAGACAGCGCGACGGTCTACGCGGGCACGCATCGTCCGTTCGGGCTGCGCGACACGGTCGCGGATCGCGTGGGCCTGCCGCGCGACCGCGTGCGCGTGCAGGCGCAGATGTCGAGCGGCACGTACGGCCGTAGCAGCGCGCCCGACGTATCGATCGAAGCGGCGGTCCTGTCGAAGCACAGCCGCCGTCCGGTGCTCGTGCAGTGGACGCGCGCCGAGGAGTTCGCGTACTCCCCCAACCGGCCCGAGGCGGTCCTCGAGGTCGCGGCCGGCCTCGACGCAGAGGGTCGGATCGCCGCGTGGCGATACGACGAGCACACCAACGTCCACACCGCCGCCGGGCCGGATCCGCGCGTCGCGGCGATGACCTCCGGCCGGAACGCCGTCCCGCCCTACCGCATCCCCCACGCGAACGTCGTGCTGCATGTCGAACCCACGCCACTCCGCACCGCGAACTTCCGATCCCTCGCCGCGGCGGAGAACGTCTTCGCGATCGAGTCGTTCGTCGACGAGCTCGCGCACGCGTCGGGCCAGGACTCGCTCGCATTCCGCCTTCGTCACATCGATGATCCCCGGCTACGACGAGTGATCGAGCGCGTCGCCGCGGTGAGCGACTTCGGCGAGAAGCTGCCCGAGCGTCGCGGGCGCGGTCTCGCGTGCACCGAGTACCACGGGACCTACGTCGCGCAGGTCGCCGAGGTCGAAGTGTCCACGAGCGGCGCGGTCCGCCTGCTGCGCGTCTGGTGCGTCATCGACCCCGGCCTGGTCGTGAACCCCGACGGCGTGCGCAATCAGACCGAGGGCGGGATCCAGCAATCCGCATCGTGGACGCTGATCGAGGAGCTCCGCCACAAAGGCGGCCGCGTCGCCACGACTTCGTGGGACACCTATCCGATCGCGACCTTCCGCGACGCACCAGAGGCGATCGAGGTGCTCGTCGAGGGCGACGCGAGCGCGCCATCGACCGGCGTCGGTGAGCCGGGCGCTGTGCCGACGGCCGCTGCGATCGCGAACGCCGTTTTCGCGGCGTGCGGCGCGCGGGTGCGCGACGTGCCACTCACGCGGGAGCGCGTGCGGAAGGCGACTGGGACCGAAGCGCGATGAACCGCCCGGGTGTATTGGACCGGAGCTAGCTGATGCGACTCCGCACTTTGTGGCCTGCGAGGTAGAGGTTAGAGACGACGAGCGCGAGGACAAGCGCCAGCAGCAGCCATCCCGCATTCTGCTGCACCGCGTCGCCGCCGAATGATGCGACCAGCCAGGTGATCGCGAGCGCGGCGATGGCGCCGACTGCCAGCTGACCATCGTCGACGAGGAGTCCGTAGGCGCTCTCCCAGATCCCGCGAAGCACGCTAGACGTTGCGTGCCTCGACACGGGCGCCGTCCGGGAGGAGCCCGCTGAGCATCCGCGCCGAGAGCCAGCTCGCCGCGAGGAAGGCCCCAAGCAGGAAGGGGATCGATGCGGCGTCGCCTGGCCAGTGGGCACCGACACCTTCACCGAACCAGAACACACCGAAGGCCGACAGCATGGCACCGACGCCGAACTTCATCCAGTTCTCGGGAACAGCGCTCAGCGGCCGTCGGAGTGCGGCGGCCAGAGCAGTAACGATGACCCCGGCAGCGATCGCTCCAACGATCGCGGCGTTCATCGCCGCAACGCCCTTCGCGCCGAAAGCGATGACGATGAACGCGACCTCGGTGCCCTCGAGGAGCACGGCCTTGTACGCGACGAGCGCGCCGACCCAGTCCCACTCCGTCTTCCGCAGACCCTGCGCTCGCAGCTCCGCGACCTCCCTGCGGTAGATCTCATCCTCGTCGTGGAGCGCCACGACGCCCGCAAAGCGGAGAACGGCCTTGCGCAGCCACCGCAGGCCAAAGAGCAGGAGCAGCGTGCCGACCAGACCAAGAAGCAGATGCTCCGGGACCACGGTGACCAGCGCCACGCCAAGCGTGATGACGATCAGCGCGAGCGTGAGCGCGGCGAGCAAGGTGCCGACGAGTGGAGCGCGCCAGCCGCGAGTGATGCCCACCGCAAGCACGATCGTCGTCGCCTCGACGAACTCGACCGCGCTCGCGATGAATGCCGGCGTTGCCGCGATGGTGAGCGTGACGAGATCCACTATGGAAACCCCTTAGTAGAGCGGGCCGCGATCAGCCAACAAGCGATCCCTCAAGGATGTCCAAACCTTCCTCGAGCTGTGCATCAGCGATCGTCAGCGGGACAAGCGTTCGAATGACGTTGCTGTAAAGACCCGCGCGCAGAAGAAGGAGGCCGCGTTCGCCCGCGCGCTTGATCGTCGACTCGACCAGCTCGGGTGCTGGCTTCTTGGTGTCGCGGTCGCGGACGAGCTCGATCGCCTGCATCGCGCCGATGCCGCGCACATCCCCGACGCTCGCGGCACGAGCCGCGATGGCGTCGAATCGCCGGCGCAGCGTGACGCCGATGGCCGCGGCACGTGCCGCGAGTCCGTCGCGCTCGATGATCTCGATGGTCTTCAGCGCCGCAGCACACGCGATGGGATGACCGCCGAAGGTGCTCCCGAACGAGGCAGACGGCATCGCGTCAAACAGCTCCGCTCGTCCGGTGACAGCGCCGATAGGGAAACCAGCGCCGAGCGACTTGGACGTGACGACGAGGTCGGGGGTCACGCCGGCGTGCTCGATCGCGAACATGCGACCGGTCCGCGCCATACCGGTCTGGATCTCGTCGACGATGAAGACGATGTCGTGGCGTCGGCAGATCGCCGAGATCCGCTTGAGGAAGCGCGCCGGCGGCACGACGAAGCCTCCCTCGCCCTGGATCGGCTCGAGGATGACCGCGGCGACGTGCTCGGGCGAGAGGTTCGTCTCGAGAGCCTGCTCGAAGAGGCGGACGTGTAGCTCGGCCAGCTCCTCTTCGCCGACGTTCGCGATCGGGCGATATGGATACGGATACGGAAGGTGCGCGATGTTCGGCGACGTGGAACGCATGAATGGCATCCGTGAGCTCTTCGTTTTTCCCGTCGCTGTCATGGCCGTATAGGTCCGGCCGTGGAACGAGTTCTGGAACGCGACGATCCACTCGCGGCCCGTGGCAACGCGCGCGATCTTGATCGCGTTCTCGACGGCCTCCGCTCCGCTGTTGGCGAAGATGCTCTTCGTCGCGACCGTCGAGCCTTCGGCGCGCGGATAGATGCGATCGAGCTCCTGAGCGAGGCGCACGTACGGCTCGTATGTGACGACTTGGGCGGCCACATGGGCATACCGATCGAGCTGAGCGCGGACCGCCGCGACGATCTCGGGATGCTGGTGCCCCAGATTCAGCGCGCCGATCCCGGCGACGAAGTCGATGTACCGCTTGCCTTCTGGGTCGAAGACCTCCGCTCCCTGGGCCGATGCGACCACGACGGAGGTCCCGACGTGGAGGCCTCGCGGGACGAAGCGGTCACGAAGATCGCGGACCTCGGCGCTGCTGAGCTCGGCGCGCTGCCGGGTTACTGTGGCCATTCTTTCATGCTGAACTGGTTGAGCGTCGACGGCAAGAAGCTGCTCGTCACGCGAGTCCTTCGAACGTTCGCATACGGGTACCTCACGGTCATTCTCGGCCTCTACCTCGATGCGCTGGGCATGGATCCGACGGAGATCGGCTTCATCCTCGCTGCCGCGATCGCCGGGTCGGCCCTCATGACGGTGTTCTGGTCGCTCGTCGCCGATCGGATCGGCCGCCGCCGGACCGTTGCGACGATGGCCGGGCTCATGGCGGTCGGAGGTCTGCTGTTTGCTTTTGGCGGCACCTTCGTGCCCCTCCTGATTGGCGCGTTCACCGGCACGATCAGCGCGACGAGCTCCGAGGTCGGGATCTTCCAGACGGTCGAGCAGGCGATCCTCCCGCAGACAGCGCCCGACGAGCGCCGCACGTGGCTGTTCGCGATCTACAACACCGTCGCGAACTTCGCTGCGGCCTTCGGCTCGTTTGCCGCGGTGACCGTGGGCCTCTTCGCCTCGCTCGGGCTCCAGGGTGCCGACGCGTACCGGCCGTTCTTCGTCGTTTATGCCCTCATCGGCCTCATCAACCTCGCGATCTTCGTGACGCTGTCCGACCGAGTCGAGCTCGCGAAGGTCGAGGGCGAGCGGCGCTTTCTTGGCATCCGCCGCTCGGGCGGGACCGTGGCCAAACTGTCGGCGCTGTTCGGCCTCGACGCGTTCGCCGGCGGCTTCGTCGTGCTTTCGCTCGTGGCGTTCTGGTTCCACCTGAAGTGGGGCCTATCGCCGGAAGCGCTCGCTTCCGTCTTCTTCTGGGTGAATGTCCTCTCGGGGCTGTCGCTCCTGGCGGCAGGCCGGCTCGCGCAGCGGATCGGACTGCTGAACACGATGGTCTTCACGCACATCCCATCGAGCGTCCTCCTCCTCCTGGTGCCGCTCATGCCTTCGGCCGGGCTTGCGGTCGCGGTCTTCCTCGCACGCATGAGCATCTCTCAGATGGACGTGCCGACGCGGCAGTCATACACGATGGCGATCGTCGATCCCGAGGAGCGCACCGCGACGGCCGGCATCACCAACGTCGCCCGAACGACCGCTGCGGCGATCTCGCCCGCGTTCGTGGGCATGGCGTTCTCTGCCGGGGCACTCGGTCTGCCCTTCTTCGTCGCCGCCGGGCTGAAGATCCTCTACGACGGCCTCATCTACGCGACGTTCCGTGGGGTTCACCCGCCCGAGGAGACGAGACTTCGTCGGTCGACCTAAGGCTTCCAGGCCCTTCGCGAGACGTGCGCGCCAGTGCTCGTGTCAGGAGCGGCCGGGTACTGCTCCATGCGGTCGTAGAGCCATTCGAACCATTCGAAAGCCGTCGGAGTGACCGCACGGAACTGACCGATGTATCCGCCGCACTTCCGCCACGTGAGCCGGACCATCCCGCCGATGAGGTCGTCCGCCATGTGCAGCGGGATCGCGCGCGAGTACACGAGGTAGCCGAGGTTCTCGAACTTCACGAATGTCTCGATGAGCGCCTGCTCGAGCTCGGGCCCGAGCGCGTGGATCGCCTCCGCCGGCGCGGAATCCGGAAGCTCGAAGATCTTCCGGACCGAGCGAGAGAAGAGCTCAGGCGGCTGCGTGGTCTTCATGAGGGTCAGCGCCGTTTCCTGGCGCCGCTGACGCACGAAAGCGATGAACTGGTACGCGGCGAAGACGAATCCGCCGACCACCGTGCTCGTCGAGATCAACGCCAACGCGATCTGCAGCTCGACCGGCATCCGTCCCTCCCGCGCTCATAAGATGATGCGCCGATGCCGCGAGTCATGGCTGGGGACGTCGAGCTCTACTACGAGTCGCTCGGCGAGGGCACGCCGCTGGTGCTTCAGGCCCACGACCACACGCCCTGGTTGTTCGGACAGGCGCCGGTCCTCTCGCAGCGCTATCGGGTCCTGGTCTACGACCGCCGCGGGACGGGGCGCTCGTCGAGCCCGGAAGGCGACTGGAGCGCCGCGGACCTCGCCGGCGACCTCGTGAGATTCCTGGATGCCCTCGCGATCGAGCGCGCGATCGTCGGAGGTTCGTCGCTCGGCGGTGTGATCACCGCGCAGTTCGCCGTCGACCACCCGGAGCGGGCGCTCGCGCTCGTCATCGGTCACACAGTCCCCTACCTCGACGACATCGGACGCGCCTGGCTCGAGCGACAGGTGACCGACGCGCGCGCCGGTCATCCGGTCATCGCGCGACAGCCCGCGGACACCGCGGGCGGCAGCGAGCCGCCAACGACCGATCCCGTCTTCGCCGCGTCGCCGCTCGGACGGATGATCGCGACGACCGGCACCGGCCTCGGCCGCACTCCCGATGACATCGCGCGAGCCATCGCGGTCCTGCGCGACTGGGATCAGCGGCCCCGAAAAGCCGACCTCGCGAAGATCAAAGTGCCGACGCTCGTCATCGTGGGCGAGCGCGAGCCGCGCTCGACGATCGAAGGATCGCGCGAATGGGCGTCGTGGATCCCCGGTGCGGAGTTCGTGATCCTGCCCGGCGCGCATCACGCCGCGCCGCGCGAGGCCGCGCCAGCCTGGAACGCCGCGGTGCAGGGATTCCTCGACCGGCACGGCTTGGGTGGACAATCGACGTCATGACCGTTACGGCGCGCGCCGTCCGCGCCCCCCGCGGCACCGCGCTGACGTGCCGCGACTGGCCGCAAGAGGCCGCGTTCCGGATGATCCAGAACAACCTCGACCCCGAGGTCGCGGAGCATCCCGACGAGCTCATCGTGTACGGCGGCACCGGCCGCGCGGCGCGGTCGTGGGAGGCGTTCGACCGCATCCTCTCGACGCTGCGCCGCCTCAAGAACGACGAGACGCTGCTCGTGCAATCGGGCAAGCCCGTCGGTGTGTTCCGCACGCATGAGTGGGCGCCGCGCGTGCTCATCGCGAACGCGCTCCTCGTGCCGAAGTGGGCGACGTGGGAGAAGTTCCGCGAGCTCGAGGCAGCGGGCCTGACGATGTACGGGCAGATGACCGCAGGCTCCTGGATCTACATCGGTACACAGGGGATCCTGCAGGGAACGTACGAGACGTTCGCCGCGGTCGCGCGCAAGCACTTCGGCGGCACGCTCGCCGGCCGACTTGTCGTCACCGCCGGGCTCGGCGGCATGGGTGGCGCGCAGCCGCTCGCAATCACGATGAACGAAGGTGTCGGTCTCATCGTCGAGGTCGATCACGCGAACGCCGAACGGCGACGCCGGCAGGGCTTCCTCGACGAGATCGCGCCGACGCTCGACGACGCGCTGCAGATCGCGCAACGATCGCTGCGCGACCGGACGCCACGCAGCATCGGGCTCGTCGCCAACGCAGCGGACGTGCTGCCCGAGCTCGCGCGCCGTGGCGTGCGCGTCGACGTCGTCACCGATCAGACCAGCGCACACGATCCGCTGGACGGCTACGTTCCCGCAGGCGTCGAGGACCTTGCCGGTCTGCGCGCGCGCGAGCCGCAGAGCTACGTCCGCAGATCGCGCGAGTCGATGGCGCGGCACTGCGAGGCGATCGTTTCGCTGGCGAAGCGCGGCGCCGTCGCATTCGACTACGGGAACAACCTGCGCGGTGAGGCGAAGGAGGCGGGCTTCGCCGACGCGTTCAGCTATCCCGGCTTCGTCCCCGAGTACATCCGTCCGCTGTTCGCGGAAGGCCGCGGGCCGTTCCGTTGGGTCGCGCTCTCGGGCGATACGGCCGACATTCACTGCACCGACCGCCTCGTACTCGAGCTCTTCCCAGAGAACGAGACGCTCGCGCGGTGGATCCGCCTCGCGCAGGACCGCGTGCCATTCCAGGGCCTCCCGGCGCGCGTGTGCTGGCTCGGGTATGGGGAGCGCGCGCTGTTCGGGGAGCGCATCGACGAGCTCGTCGCAAGCGGCGAGATCAAGGCGCCGATCGTCATCGGGCGCGACCACCTCGACTCGGGCTCGGTCGCATCGCCCTTCCGCGAGACCGAGGGAATGAAGGACGGCAGTGACGCGATCGCAGACTGGCCGATCCTGAACGCGCTCGTGAACACAGCGGCGGGTGCGACGTGGGTGTCGGTGCATCACGGTGGTGGTGTTGGCATCGGCAACTCGATCCACGCAGGGATGGTCGCCGTCGCGGATGGCACCGCGCTGGGCCGCGAGAAGCTTCGCCGTGTCCTCACGACCGACCCCGGCACGGGTGTGATGCGTCACGCCGACGCCGGGTACGACGAGGCGCTCGACTTCGCCAAGCGCAGCGGGATCGACCTGCCGAGCGTCTGACATTGGCCAGGCAGGTCAACCGTGAAGAGTTCAAGGCGTACTTCAATGACGCGCTCAACGTCGCCACAGCCCACGCCGAGAAGCACTTCCGCGTCCGCGTCAACATCCCGAAGCACCAGTCCGTTGAACTACACGGGGCGGGACACGATGGAGGTCGAATCGCTCCCGACGTTGCCGCGGACGCGCTCTATCTGGGGCCTGAGCGCTTCTACAAACTCATCGACGTGTTGATCAAGTGGATCGAGGGCGATACCGCGGTGCGTTCGCTGTGTTCACCGGCTTCGAGCCCTGCCCGTGGGAGGAGACACTCGACCCCGGTGGACTAGGTCCATTCAAGACACAGCTGTCGGCTGACATTCGAGAGCCGCTATGGCACCGAATCATTCGTATGCCGAGACGTGGCTAGGTCGCGAGGCTCGGCAGTTCGCGGAGAAGTCCCCGATCGATCTGCCGAGCCTCGAGCGATCTGCCGAGCCTCGAGCGATGACGCGTTAGGCGATAAGGGTCGCGACGAGCTCCGAGAGGCGCTCGTAGGTCTCGCGTGCGCCGGACTCCATACCAGTCGCGATCACAGCGTCGCGCTCTTCCTTGGAGTTGAAGACACCGCGATCCCGAAGTTCGGTAACGCCGTCCTTCTCGACGAGCGTGATCTCCACGAACCCGTCTCCCTCCGGCATGTCCCCGAAGAGGAAGCTGTAGACGAGCTTTTCGGGGGCCACGACCTCGCGGTACGTGCCGTGGAAGTCGACGACTTCGCCGCCGGACGTCTGCGTGATGAATTGCCACTTGCCGCCCTTGCGCACGTCCATCTTCTTGACCTCGGTCTTGTCCCGGGCGAAGCCCCACCACTTGGGGATGAGGTCCGGATCCGTGATCGCTTCCCACACGACCTCGCGCGGTGCTTCGAACTTCTTGGTCATGAGGATCTCTTTATCTGACGGCAGGGTGAGCGTGGTCTCGTACTTTGTCTTAGTGGCCATGATCTCTCTCCCGCTCTTTCTTAGCCTTCCGCTCGCTGACGAGCTCCTCCAACCGATCCATGCGGTCTGTCATCGAGCGCCTGAACGTCTCGAGCCACGTGTCGAGCTCATCGAACGGCTCGGACCGCAGCTCATAGATGCGCTGCTGCGCGACCGGGCGCACGTCGACCAGACCGGCGTCGCTGAGCACGCGGAGGTGCTTCGACACTTGCGGTTGACGTAGCCGGAGGCGCTTGGCGATCTCCCCCACCGGGCGCGGCCGGTCGCGAAGGAGCTCGACGATGCGCAGGCGATTCGGTTCTGCGAGGGCTGTCAGCGTGGCGTTCACACGCCGAACATACCTCTAGAGGAATATACCTGTCAAGGCATATTCAAGAACTGATACCTAGCGCTCGCTGGCGGGCTCGGGAGGAAGGATGGTCGCGACACGAAGTCGACTCGCCGGTGCGTGTCGTCGCAGTAGGGCTTGGTGCCCGAATGGCCGCAGCGGCAGAGTTTCACCGTGCGTCCCTCGAGGACGTGGATCTCGTTGCCGTCGGCATCGGCGATCGTGATCGGGCCGGTCACGATGTAGGGACCGTTCGGCTCCATCCGGATGGAAGGACCGGGCATCACGCGTTCTCCCCGTGGTAGCGGCCCTTGTATCCCTCACCGGCCGGCGACGAGAGACGGAAGAACACGAGCTGCAGAACGCGCGCCCCACGCTGAAGCCGGTAGCCGCGCGCGTTCAGGACCGAGAGGAGACCCTCGCCGCGTCCGGAATACCCGGCGTCCCACACCGCGGCGTGGATCGCGACGCCGGATCGGAGGAGCGTCGAGCGCGGCCGCGCGAGAGCCATGATGTCGGTCGGCAGATTCACCTTCTCCTGATAGGTGATGACGTAGGCACCGCGGTGCAGGTCCCACCAGCCGTCCTTGTCGGCCTGCACGTCCTCCCGAGCGGCGGGCTCGCGCACGTTGTCGGCCTCGCCGAGGAGGCCCGGTGACGTCAGCCGCTGGACGCGGTCCACGCGAAGATCGATGCCGTTGGGCTGCACCTGCAGATCGAGCCCCTCGACGAGCGGAGGATCCGCCGCGAGCGCCGCGCGCAGCTCTTCACGCGATAGGACGGACACGCCTGGAGTTTAGGTGCGCGCGACTCTCTAGGATTCGCTCGCATGCCTGAACCGAAGCCAGTCTCGGCCTCGAAGACGATCATGTCGCGCACGATGCTGCCGTCCGACGCGAACCCGTACGGGAACGTGCACGGCGGCGAGATCATGAAGCTGATCGACGCCTGCGCCGGCGCCGCGGCGACGCGGCATGCACGCGCGCGGGTCGTCACGGCGCGCATCGACGAGCTCTCATTCCTGGCGCCCGTGTATGTCGGTCATCTCGTCACGGCGTCGGCCTCCGTGAACCACGTCGGCCGCTCGAGCATGGAGGTCGGCGTGCGCGTCGACTCCGAGGACCTGCTGACCGGGAAGGCCGCCCACGTCGCGTCCGCCTATCTCGTGTTCGTCTCCACCGACGAGCACGGCCGGCCGGTCGCGCTTCCTCCCCTGCTCGCCGAGACGGACGACGAGCGCCGGCGAATGAGGGCCGCCGAGGATCGCCGCGCGCGCCGGCTGCAGCGGCCGCGCACCTCCTAGACTGCCGCGCACTGGGAGGCTGAGAGATGGGACGTTCACCTGCACTTGCACCGCTTGGGGCGCTGCTTCTCGTCGCCGCGGCGTGCGCGGCGCCACGACAAGGCGCTCCAACGCAGACTGTACCGGGTACCGCGGCCGGGACGGCCGCGGCTTCGGCCACACCGGACTTCGCCGGCCGGACGCTGAACATCGTGACCGGCGGCACCGGCGGCGTGTACATCGTCTACGGCGCAGGTCTCGCCGACATGCTGACGAAGAAGATGAAGGTCGCGGCCAGCGCGCAATCGACGCCTGCGTCCGTCGACAACATGAAGCTCATCCGCGACGGGAAGGCGGACCTCGCCTTCACGCTCGCCGACACCGCATTCGACGCGATCAATGGGAAGAATCGCTTCGCGCCGCCGGAGGCCAAGGTCGACGCGAAGGCGATCGCGGTCATGTACTCGAACTACATGCACCTCGTCGCAAAGGCGAGCGCCGGCATCAACACGGTCGTGGACCTCAAGGGCAAGCGGGTATCCATCGGCGCGGCGGGCTCGGGTACCGAGACCAAAGCGATCCGGATCCTCGAGGCGTATGGACTGAACGCGACGACGGACATCCAGCCACAGCGGCTTGCCGCGCAGGACTCCGCCGACGCGGTCCGCGATAACAAAGTAGACGCGTTCTTCTTCGACGGAGGTCTTCCGACGAGCGCGGTCGCCGACCTCGCCAACTCCACGCCGATCAAGCTGATCGACCAGTCCGACGCGATCGCGAAGATGAACGCCAAGTATGGCAACTTCTACTTCGCGGCGAAGATCCCAAAGGGGACGTACAAGAACGACGCGGACGTCGTGACCGCCGGTGTCGCGAACCTGCTGGTCGTGCCGTCGTCGTTCGACGCGGCGTTCGTGAAAGCGATCCTCACCGCGATGTTCGACAATCAGGCGGATCTCGTGCTCGTCCACCCCGAGGCGAAGAATCTGAAGCTCGAGACCGCGACGCAAGGCTCGTCGATCGACTTCCACGCCGGAGCCATCGACTTCTATAAGGCCAAAGGTGTGTGGAAGCCGTAGCCGGATGAGGGCGATCGCCCTCGGCACCGTGATCGTCGCGCTGACGGGGGTGGTTTTGGCCACCCCCGTCGCCGTTCTCCGCGTCGACCCCGGTGGCCACGTCTACGCGCTCGCCGACGGCGAGCGTTACGAGTACTCCTATCAGCAGTCCATCTATCAGGTCCCGGTGATCGAGGAGCACGCTCGCGAAGGCGACACGTTACGCATCGTCCGCGTTCGGTCGCGTGACCTGCGGGCCGTGGAATACTTCCGCTGGGATGGCCCGATCCGGCGCGAAGGCGATGAGTTCGTGCAGGAAGCTCCGCCGAACCACGTCACGGCCCTCACCATCCGGATCACGACGGAGGGAATGCAACGCCTTCGTGGCGCCGGCTTCGACATATCGCTCCGCTCCCGGTTCGGTGATGCGATGGTGTCCGTGACACCGATACAGGTCGCGCGCGCGGCCGCGCTGATCGGGCGCTTGTGAGCGAGATCGTCGTCCGGCCGGACTTTGAGGCGGTCGTCAGCGACGAGAAGAACCGCGAGATCATCGAGGAGTTCGAGAGCGAAGCAAAGACCCGCTCGCTGACCGGCTGGTGGGCGCGCGTCGCGACCGCGCTCTCCGTCGCGACGACCCTCTTCGCCCTCTATTACGCGGCGGCCGGCGTCGAGATCCCATTCACGAGCGTGGTCCTTGTGCCCACCATCAGCGTCTTCGGCGAGACGATCACGACGAAGCAGATCTACGAGATGCTGTTTCTCGCCGCGGTCCTGACCCTCACCTTCATCCTTTACCCCGCCCACCATCGCTTCCGCGAGACCATCAACCTGATCCTCGATGTGATCCCGGCCATCGCATCGGTCGCGATCGCGTTGTACGTACTGCTCAACTTCGAGCAGGTGATCTACCGGGCGAACAGCCCGACGCCGACAGACTTCGCGTTCGGAGTCGTCGCGATCGCCGTGGTGCTCGAGGCGGCGCGTCGCACGATCGGATGGCACCTGCCGGTGCTTGGCCTTATTGCGATCGCGTACGCGTATTTCGCCGACTTCATGCCCGGTCCGTTCCGCGGCCCGCCAAAGAATCTCGACGACATCGTCGCCAACCAGTACCTCGGCACGGAAGGGATGCTCGGGCAGCCGCTGCTCGTCGCGGCAACGTTCATCATCCTGTTCACGATCTACGGCGCGATCCTCGACTACACCGGCGCCGGCAAGTTCTACGTCGATCTCGCGTTCGCGCTGACGGGCCGCAAGCCGACCGGCGCGGCGCGCACTGTGACCGTCGCGTCATTCCTCCTCGGCACCGTGTCGGGATCGGGCGTCGCGACGACCGTCACGCTCGGGGCGATCGCGTACCCGATGCTGAAGAAGGCCGGGCACGACCGCGAGTCATCCGGAGCGATCCTGTCCGCCGGAGGCATCGGTGCGGTGATCTCGCCGCCGGTCCTCGGTCCGGCCGCGTTCATCATGGCCGAGCTCCTGCGCATCAGCTACCTCGACATCGTGATCATGGCCGTGATGCCGACGATCCTCTTCTACCTCGGCATCCTGCTCATGATCGAGATCGATGCGCGGCGGCTGCGCGCGCAGCCCATCGTTCTCGATGCGCCCGGCTTCTGGTGGCTGACGAAGCGCTACTGGTACCAGTACACGTCGCTCTTCGCGATCATCGTGTTCCTCCTCCTCGGATTCAGCACGATCACCGCGATCTTCTGGTCGATCCTCCTCGCGATCGTCGTGCCGTACCTCCGCAAGGAGACCTCGCTCACGCCGCGCAAGCTCGTCGCGGCGCTGTCCGCCGGCACCCGTCAGGTGCTGTCGGTCGCCGCGACGACGGCGGTCGCGGGCATCGCGGTCGGCGTCCTTCTTCAGACCGGGCTCGGCCTGAAGATCTCGAGCCTCATCCTCACGCTCGGCGCGGGGAACCTCGTGCTCACGCTCGTGATCGCCGGCATCGTGCTGTGGGTGCTCGGCCTGTCGCTGCCGATCACGGCGACCTACCTCGTCGCGGTGCCGACCGTCATCCCCGCCCTGGTGACCCTCGGCGTGCCGCCGCCGGCCGCGCACATGTTCGTCTTCTATTACGCAGTCCTGAGCGAGGTGTCGCCGCCGGTCGCGCTGTCCCCATTCGCGGCGGCCGCGATCACCGGCGGGAACCCGTACAAGACGATGATGCTGACCTGGAAGTACGCGCTCCCGTGCTTCCTCGTGCCGTTCATGTTCACGCAGCCGGACGGCCTCGCGCTCCTATGGCGCGGCGCGTCGGTGCCGGAGGCGGTCATCGCGTCGGTCTCCGCGATCATCGGCATCGTCGCCGTGGTGAGTGGCGTGGGCGGATACCTCTTCCGGCCGACGACGTGGCCGGAGCGCGGGCTGCTCGTCGGCGCCGGCCTTCTGCTCCTCGCGCCCGGCGCGCTGCAAGACGCCACAGGGCTTGCGCTTTTCGCGCTGGCCGTCGGCCTTCAGCTCGCGCGACGCGCGCGCGAGCGGACACGAGCCGCGCCGGCCTAGAGCACGCGCCCCAGGTAGTCGGCCAGGATGTTGAAGGTCCGGATCTTCTGAGCGATGTCCGTGCTGCCGTGACCCTCGTCGCTGAGCTCGACGTACTCGAAATCCTCGCCCTCTTTGCGGCCGAGCTCGAGCAGCCGGTCACGGAAGATGCGCGACTGGTCGACCGGGCAGCGCGGATCGTTGACGCCGTGGACCATCAACAGCTTGGCACGCAGCTTGTCGGCGAACTCGATCGCGCTGCGATCGCGCCACAGCGCACGATCCTTCTCGGGATCGCCCATCTGCTCGCGGAAGTAGTACTTGAAGTGCTCCATGCTCTTTTCGTAGAGCCGGTGCAGGTCGCTGACGCCGACCCACGCGACCGCGGCGCGCCAGACGTCCGGCTTCTTCGTCGCGGCGATGAAGGCCATGAACCCGCCGTAGCTCCCGCCGAAGACGACGAGGCGGTCGGGGTCGACGTACGGCAGCGTCTTCAGGTAGTCGGCGGCCGCCGCAACGTCTTCGAGGTCCGCGCCGCCCCAGTCCTTGATCGCGGCGTCGCGGTAGTCGACACCGTATCCCGTGCTCCCGCGGATGTTCGGTTCGATGACGACGAGCCCGCGGTCCGCGAGGAACTGCGCGAACGGGTCGAAGCCGCGGAACCACTGTCCCGTCGGACCGCCATGCACGTGCACGATCGCCGGCAGGCGCTCGCCCGAGGCGATGTCGCGCGGCGCGTACAGGAGTGCCGGGATCTTTTTTCCGTCGAACGTCTTGTAGTAGACGTGCTTTGCCTCGACGAACACCGACCGGTCGATCGTCCCGTATTCCGCGGGGAGCAAGGTCTCGTACGTGTCGGTGGCGAGGTCGTACGACACGAGGCTGGCGCGCGTGACGTCGGAGCTGAAGGTCACGAGCAGCTTGCGGTCCGCGTCGAAGAACGACGCGCCGACCGCGAAGCCGTCGGGGAGCGTGAGCTCGTGCGCCGCGCCGGTCTCGACGTCGTAGACGATCGGACGCACCGACGACTCGAAGTTACGGATCGCGGCGAGAAGCCGGCCGTCCTTCGAGAAGCGGATCGCGTGCTCCTCGACATTGTCCTTCCCGAGCCAGCGGACCTGACCGGTCCCGATGTCGAGAATGCCCGCGCGGTTCTGGCCGGAGGCGTCGCTCGTCACCGCGAGACGCTTCCCGTCCGGATGCCAATCGGCGATCGTGTCCTTCGAGCCCTTCTTGACGGAAAGGACCTTGCGTGCCCCGGTGCCGTCGGCGTTCACGACATATGAGTCGGCGTTCTTGAGATCGGCGACGTCCTCGTTCGTCGCGTACGCGATGAGCGTCCCGTCCGGGCTCCACTGGCCGCCGAATACCGGGAAGGCGTAGCTGGTCAGCGGTGCGTAGTCCGTTCCGTCGGCGCGCATCTTCCAGAGGTTGAGCTGACCGGGGCGATCGGGAGCGGACGGGTGTCGCTTGTTCGTGAGGACGGTGAGCCACTTGTCGTCCGGACTGAACTGTCCGGCGTACTCCTGGGCCGTCGGATCGTTCGTGAGCTGTGTCACCTGACCGGTCGCAACGTCGATGCGGTAGAGGTCGTGCTGCTCGGTCCCACCGGCGTCCTTCGCGAACACGATGCTGCGGTCGGCCCGGTCCCAGGCGAATCCGGCACGCAGCGCGCGCGGCACCTCACCGTGGCTGATCTGCCGCGTCTCCCGCGTCGCGAGATCCATGACGTGGAGCTCCATCTGGCCGGTCTTGTCCCAGTAGAAGGCGACGCGGTCGCCCTTCCACGACACGGCCGGTAGGTAGAACGACGGTAGTCGGCAGAGCTCGTCGAGCGGGATGCGCGGCTGTCGGCGTGTGGCGATGGCCATGGCGTGCCTCCCCTGCGAACTCGTGGCGGTCAGAGCGAGTGTCGCACAGACCGCGGCGGGCTTCCTTGTTAGGTGGTCACTCCGGCGCGCACCCGACCGACGGCCTTGCGCGCGTCGGCGATGGAGATCTGCCACAGGCACGCGGACCACGCCTGCACGAAGCCGAGCTGGGTGTTGATCGAAAGCATCTGGGCGTTCGCATTCGCGTTCCCGGTGCGGATGAAGAGCGCCTTTGGACGCTCGTCGAGGATCCGTTTGAGCATCACGGCCTTCATCCACATGCCAAGCCGGTGCCCGCGGTGAGCATCCAGCACAGCGGTGCCCTGCTGCCAGATGACGTGCGAGATCTTCGGGTCGTACGTGACCTCGGTGAAGCCGGCCCCCTCGCCGGTCGTCTCATGCAGCGCGACGAGAAGCCACCACTCTGAACCGGTCTGCTTGAACCACGACTCGCGTTCGCGGATCTGCGACTCGGTCAGCTTCCAGTCGGCGATCTTCAGATCGCCGCGCGGCGCGTCATTCATGCCGCTCGAAGCCGCGATGTACGGCGCGACGAGCTCGGCGGGCACGGTGTTATCGATCCGCGCGAGCCGATAACCCTCTGGCGCGAGGGCTACCCACTCTTCGACCTTCGCGCGGTCGACCTTCGAAAGGTCGAGTTGATTCGTCTTCATCTCGAGACCTCGCTCGGCGCCGATCGCACGCGCGAAATCCGATCCAGACGGAACGCGGTCGGTCGTCTGCGTCATGAGCACCACGTCGTCGCCCTGATCGGCGACCGCATCGACGAGCGCGCGCAGCAGAGCCCGACCGACGCCCCTGCGCCGATGCTTCGCCAACACGACGAGCTCGGTCCACCGCAGGTGCGCGTTTTCCGGCTCGTTGAGCGAACGGCCGACGACCGCGTAGCCGACGAGCGCACCGTCGGCAGCACGAGCCACGAAGTACGCCTGCCAGCGCCCCGGGACGACTGCGCGCAGGCGCTGCTCGATCGCGACGAGCGGCGTCGGCGGATCTTCGGGTGTCCGCTCCCTCTGCTGCGCCTGATACAGCTCGGCCGCCTCACGCACCTGCGCGGGCGAGGCGCTAACGGGATCGAGCGGCTCGATGCGGTACCCCTGAGGTTCCTTCATGACCCGGAAAGACTACCGATGCGGGACGTCCGCACCATCACACGCGATACGTTCGCGCTACGCCCCGGCCATCAAAGGCTGGAACACGAGCACCGTGCGGCCCGAAGACTTCTGCCGCAGGACCTTGATCGTCTCGCCGAAGCGCTGCAGGAATGCCACCTCGAGCTGGCGATCGTCCCAGGTCGAGGCATCCCAGGACATCCCTTCGCTGGACATGAAGCGAAGCACGAATTCTCGGAGGGCAGCGTCTGATACGCCGATACCCAGGTACCGGAACTCGGTCCCGTCGGGCATTTCCCAGGTGACCATCTATTTCCCTGAGGAAAACGTAGGCCCGCCTCCCCCGATCGGCATCCCCCGTACAGGGGAGCGAGGTCTGCCCAACTTGAGGTTTCACCCGGACAGGTGATGCTTTGGCTGTGCGCGGTATGAGCGGGTGGCTACCGGGGGTCATCCTGATCGTCGTCGGCGTGACGCTCTTCGCTGCTGGGCTCCTTCACCTCGACGCCGACGTGATCGTCCTCGTGATCGGGCTCGTGTTCGCCACAGCGTTCGCGGGCACCCGCCGCTACGGGCTGCTGATCCCGGCGGGGATCCTGACCGGCCTTGGCCTTGGCATCCTGCTCGAGGATCTGAGTGTCCAGGGAGAACCGGTCGTGCTCGGCCTCGGCCTCGGGTTCCTCGCGATCTACGGCGCCGACTTTCTCAGCACGGGCGCGCGCGCGCCGGGTCGCTGGTGGCCACTCATCCCCGGCGCGATCCTGACCGTCATCGCCGGCGCTGAGAGCACGTTCGGCGCCGAAGGCGCGCGCGTGATCCAGCAGGCCTGGCCGATCCTGTTGATCGCGGCCGGTGCGTGGTTCCTGCTGCGCGGTCGGACCTCGAGCTGACCGAGCTCACGGTCGCGCGCCTGATCGGTGAGCGACTCCGCGCGGCGGGCGTGCGCTACGTCGCCGGCCATCCTGGCGGCGAGGTCGTCGATCTCATCGAGGGCTTCCGCGAGGCGGGCCTCGAGTTCGTCCTGACGCGACACGAAACGGCCGCGGCATGCATGGCCGAGGCGATGGCGAGCCTGAGCGGTACTCCCGGCGTCTGCGTCGCGACGCTCGGACCGGGCGCGACGAATCTCGTCACCGGCGTTGCGCAGGCCTACCTCGATCGCGCACCGCTCATCGCGCTCACCGGTCAGCTTCCGGCCGACCGGTTCGAGATCACGACGCATCAGAAGCTCGACCTCAGAGCGCTCTTCGCGCCGATCACGAAATGGCAAGCGCGCCTCACGGCCGGAAACGCCGAGGACGTGATCGATCGGGCGCTGCGCGAGACGGTCCGACCGCGACGCGGCCCGGTGTACTTAGAGGTGCCGAGCGACGTGCCGCATGTGGTCACGCAGCACCGGAGCGACCCGGAGCTTCGGCACGTACCGCCGAGCACACCCCAGACGAGCGCCATCGTCGACCGCGATCACGCGCAGCGCGCCGCGAATCTACTTTCCCGCGCCAAGCGTCCGGTGATGCTCGTCGGGATGGACGCGAACGATGAGTCGACCGCTCCCGCGCTGCGCCACTTCGCAGAAGAGTGGAAGATCCCGGTCATCGTCAGCCCGAAGGCCAAGGGCGCGTTCCGGGAGGACCACCGGCTCTTCCTGGGAACGATCGAGATGCTCGGCACCGCCAAGCTGTATGAGTACATTGACGGCTCCGACCTCGTGCTCATGATCGGTTTCGATCCGGTCGAATTCGACCGCGATTGGACGGCGAAGGCAGATGTCATCCACGTCGCGCCGCTCCCCAACGACGACCGCTACTACACCAGCGCGGCCGAGCTCGTCGGTCCGGTGAGCGAGAGCATCGCGGCGCTTCGCTCACTGGCCGGCGGTCCCGAGGCGACGCGCCCGGAGGACGAAGTGCGTTCCTTCCGCGAGTCGTTCCGCGCGTTCGTCTCGCCGACGAGCGACCGGCTCACCCCGCAGCAAGTGCTCGCCGAACTGCGCGCCGCGTTGCCCGAGGACGCGCTGGTGACCTGCGACGTTGGCTACAACAAAGCGGTCACCGGGCAGTGCCTGCCGATGTACCAGCCGAAGACGTTCTTCATGTCGAACGGCCTGTCGTCGATGGGTTACGGCCTCGCTGCCGCGCTCGGCTTGAAGCTCGCACACCGCGATCGCCAGGTCGCGTGCGTCCTCGGCGACGGCGGGTTCGCAATGCTGATGGCCGAGCTCGAGACCGCGGTGCGCCAGAAGCTCGGCGTGACGGTCATCGTTCTCGCAGACGATGCGCTCTCGCAGATCAAGGCCGCCCAGGAGCGCAAGGGCTACCCCGTGACGGGCACGACGTTCGGAGCGCTCGACTACGGGGCCATCGCGAGAGGCTTCGGGATCGTCGGACACGTCGTCCGCACGGTCGAAGAGTGTCGCGAGGCATTGCTGGATAAGCCGCAGTTGTCGCCCGTGCTCATCGCTGCGGAGATCGCTCCATCCGCCTATCAGCTGGGCTGAGCCTCGCTACGCCTGCCTCAGCCTCCCTGCACTTAGAAGGCGGCCACGGCCGGAATGATCTCGCGGGCCATGATCTCGAGCGGAGTGATCTTGTCGACGTCCCTCACCCCGCCTATCGCGGTCGTGAAACCCAGTCGAGCGAGGCCGCGCAGCCGCTCGACGATCGCCCCCACGTTCTCGCCACGCTCGCCGACGTCGAAGCCGAACATCGTCGTCTTCTCGATGTCGTCGTAATCCCGTTTCTCGCGCTCGCAATGACGCTTCAGCACGTCGAGCTTGTGCGCCACCTGAGGCGTCGGGAACAGGTTGCAGGCGTCGGCGTACCTCGCGACCAGACGAAGCGTCTTCTGCTCACCCATGCCACCGATCATGATCGGCGGGTGCGGCCGGGTCAGGCTCTGCGGCGAGTTGAGCGGGCGCTCGAACACGAAGCTCTTGCCCTCGAGACGTGACTCGTCGCCGTTCCACATCGCCAGACATACGCGGAGGGTGTCCTCGAGCCAATCGAATCGCTTGGCGACCGGCGGGAACGGTATGCCGAGGCTCTTGGCTTCGTATTCGTTCCAGCCCGCGCCGATCCCGAGCATTCCGCGTCCGCCGGACAGGACGTCGAGTGTTGTCACGATCTTCGCGGTCACACCCGGGTACCGGTAGGGCGCACCCGTCACGACCGTGATGAGCCGCGCGCGCGACGTGTTCGCGGCAAGGTAGCCGAGCGTCGTATAGGCCTCGAGCATCTCGAGCTCGGGTGGGCCGAGCGATCCGATCTGGAAGAAATGGTCCATCACACCGATGAGGTCGAAACCGCTCTCGTCGGCGGTACGCGCGACGTTCGCGAGGGTGGGACCGACCTCGTTGGCGCCGCCGGGCCAGCTGAATGAGGGGATCTGAAGTCCGATCTTCATCGAGACGTCGGTGTGCTAGCCGACCTTTAGCCGATCCGCGAAGTACTTGCGGACCTTCTGCACCTTCGGGCGCGCATTGAAGAGGATGTACGGGCTCAGCGGATTCCGCTCGGCGTAATCCTGGTGATAGGCCTCGGCCGCGTAGAAGCGCTCGAGGGGCAGGACCTCGGTGACGATGGGCCGATCGAAGACGTGCGCGGCGTCGAGCTGCTTGATGTACTCCTCGGCGACGCGACGCTGCTCGTCATCGGCGTAGAAGATCACGGAGCGGTACTGCCGCCCGACATCCGGACCCTGCCGATCCCGCGTCGTCGGATCGTGCGCGATCGAGAAGAAGACCTTGAGGATCTGTCCGAAGCTCATCTTCCCGGGATCGAAGCGCACCTCGACGGCCTCCGCGTGATCGGTCCGGCCGCTCGAGACCGTCTCGTAGTCCGCTGAATCGGAAGAGCCACCGGCGTATCCGGACGTGACCGCGGATACGCCATCGAGCTGTTTGTAGACCGCCTCGACGCACCAGAAGCATCCGCCAGCGAGGACGGCAACGCCCTCAGCACCCGCGCCGCGCGCGATGTCTGTAGCCGGATCGGGGAACTTCTCAGGCGAGACCATCGGTCAATCCATGATGCACCCCTGCCGCAGGACGGGCCGGGGGGTGTGGCGCATCACTTGGCCGCACCGCGTGGCGACCGATCCGTGTAACGGATCACGGCGATAGGCCTACGACGATTCGCGGACATTACCCCTCTGCAGATGGGTGTTCGCCCGTCGCTCCAAGAGTCACGCTGCGTCCATGCAGACACCTCAAGCGCACACAACACGCGATGCGCGAGCGCGTTCCGCCAGTGTGAGGACGGGATGGGCGTGCTTCGTGATGGGCACTGCGGTCTTCGTGGCTATCGCCTCGATCGCCTGCGGATCGCCGGTCCCGACGCCGTCAAGCGAGGCCTCGAATGTTCTCCCACCAGACGACCGAGCGTGGATGTCGATCCCCGAGCCGTCCGATCCGCTCGATTGCACGGGTCATGTGGCGACCGCGCAACTCGATCGGGTCGTCGTCGCGAAGTGGTCGGCTGACTCGACCAGGCTCGCCGTCGCGCGCGTGATCATCATCCCCTCGCGGTTCACGAACACCGGCTACGAAGAGGACCCGGTGCTCAGCGTTCTCGATGTGGCCACCAACGAGGTGCGCGAGATCGGTCAGGGGAACAAACCGGAGTGGTCAGGCACAGGCACGTTCCTCTCGTTCTGGAAGAACGACGGGTACCTTCACATCCTCCAGGGCGACAAGAACGTGGGGACCCTCGAGGTATCGCACCCCGATGCGCGGTGGGTCGGCGACGTCCTCTACTACTGGTACGCCGAAGAGATCCGCACCTGGGACCGGGGCGTGACGCAGACCGTCTCGCGTGTCGCGAATGAGCTCGTGCCGCGCTATCCGCGGGACGACGCGTACTTCAGCGCCGACGGCGAGCGCTTCTCGATCACGCGCTACGCGACGGACGGAACGACGGAGCGCTACATCGGCGTGACCGCCACGGGCGCGATGGCTCCGCTCGACCAGCCCGACATCACCTACACCGAATGGTCGCCGCGCGGCCAGACGCTGCTCATGCGCTCGCAGGACCGCGTGGCGCTTCGCGATCGCGACGGGACCGTGAGGAGCGAGCTGCTCGCGAACCTGCCAGGCCCCGTGCACGGCTGGTCGTCCGATGGACGGCTGCTGCTGGGCATCCTGTCGCCGACCATGCCGGCCGGCAACAGCTGGGACCGCTTCTGGGTCTGGGACGGCGCTGCGGACGGCGGCTTCGCGACCTTGCCGAACGTCTTCGGCGCGCGCACGTTCAGTCCTGACGGCCGGTGGTTCACCGGCGTGAGCCGCACCGGGCCCGAGACGACACAGCTCGAGCTCTACCGCTGCGGCATCACCATCCACCCAGCCGCCGCGATGCCGCGCGGGGACACCGCGTCACGGTCGCGCCTGCAGCGCATCGCTTCGGACGGACACAGGTTCGTGCGTCCGGTGGCGGGGATGATCGTCCAGTTCCTGCAAGGGCGGCATACCGGCGTCGATGTCGCCGCGCCATATGGCTCGCTGCTCTTCGCGGTGGAGGACGGCGTCGTCGACGCGGTGGGTTGGGTGCCTGTAGGTGGACGCCGCGTCTGCGTCGTGCACGAGGACGGCCTCGAGAGCTGCGCGTACCACACGTCGCTATCGCTTGTCGCTGTGGGGGATCGCGTCGTACA
>DATDEH010000044.1 GCA_036523395.1 Candidatus Limnocylindria bacterium
CGTGGCTTCGGCGCGTCATCGGGTCGGCGCGCCTACCTCGATCGCTGGTCCCAGTACCACGACGACGTCGAAGATCAGCTGACGGCGATCCGCAATGTGTCTGAACGTCTCCCCGTCGTTCTCTACGGTCACTCGATGGGCGGCCTCATCGCGCTCGGCTATGTGCTCGCCGACGTGCCGCGGCCGCAACCGGATCTGTTGGTGCTGTCGGCGCCGGCCATCGCGGGAAGAGTCGCGCAGTGGAAACGAGGCCTCGCCGACGTGCTCGGTCGGATCGCGCCTCACATGGAGATCGCCAACGACCTGCCGCCGGGTGGCCTCTCGCACGACCCGCAGGTCGAGGTGGCGTATCGGTCCGATCCGCTCAACGTGCATCGGACGACCACGCGCCTTGGCCTCGAGCTGTTCCGCGAACAGGCGCGCGTCGAGGCTGGCCTCGAGCAGATCCGCGCGCTCCCAATGGCGACGTACGTACTTCATGGCAGCGATGACCCGATCGTGCCGGTCTCGTCGAGCGCATCGCTCGAGGGCCGTGAGAACGTGACGCGCCGCGTCTATCCCGGTCTACGGCACGAGATGCACAACGAGCCGGAGGCCTCGGCGGTCATCGACGACACCATCGCCTGGATCCTGGCGCAACTCGGCACGTGAGTCCGGCGGCGTCGCTCGAGGCGGTGGTCATCGGCGCGGGCCATGCGGGCCTCGCTGTGAGCAGGCGGCTCACCGATATCGGCATCGAGCACGTTGTGCTCGAGCGCGGCGAGATCGGAGAGACCTGGCGGACGCAGCGCTGGGATTCGTTCAGGCTCAATACGCCGAACGCGATGATCCGCCTCCCCGGCGGTCCCGAGCACGCGCGCCCGGAAGGATTCCTCGGCTGCGACGCTTGGATCGCGGAGCTGGAGACCTATGCGCGAGGGGGATCTCTGCCCGTTAAGACCCATGCGAATGTCACAGCGGTGACCGCGGACGGGAACGGCGGCTTCCTCGTCACGATCGGCAGCGACGAGACCGTTCACGCGCGAAGCGTCGTCGTCGCGTCGGGGATAGCCAACACGCAGAAGCTTCCCCCGGCGGCCGCGAAGATCGATCGACAGATCGAGGTCCTGACGACGGGGACCTACCGGCGGCCGTCGCAGCTCCCGCCCGGCCCGATCCTCGTCGTCGGCAGTGCGCAGTCGGGTTGCCAGATCGCCGAGGACCTGCTGGACGCGGGGCGCGAGGTGTACCTCGCCACCGGCACTGTCGGCCGCGCGCCGCGCCGCCTGCGTGGCCGCGACACGCTCGTATGGCTCGCCGAGTCGGGATGGATGGCGCAGCGCCCCGAGGATCTTCCCGACCCCGCCGCGATCCGGACGCCGCAGCCCCAGATCTCCGGCGTCGGACCGCGCGGTCACACGGTCAGCCTCCAGTCGCTCGCGCGCCGCGGCGTCACTCTGCTGGGGCACTTTGAGGGCGCCGATGGAACGAGACTGCGATTCGGGGACGACCTCGCAAGACATGTGCGCTCCGGCGATGAAGGCTCGGCGAAGATCCGCAAGCATGTCGACGATTACATCGCGCGTTCTGGCATCGATGCGCCTGCGTCCGATCCCGATCCGGCGGACGAGCCGGCCGATGCGGAGACCTTTCACGCGCCGACCGAGCTCGACCTCGCCGACCGCGGCGTGCATGCCGTCATCGTCTCGACGGGCTTCGGTACGGACTACTCCTGGCTGTCGGTGCCGGTCGTCGGCCCCGACGGATCGATCGCGCACCGCGAGGGACGGACGGCCGTGGACGGTCTGTTCTTCGTCGGCCTCTTGTGGATGCGGGTTCGCAGGTCCGCGATCATCGCCGGCGCGATGGACGACAGCGAGCACGTGGCGGCACAGGTCGCCGCGCGTCGCGACACCGCGCAGGCCGCGCGCCCATGACGCCTCCCGTCACCCTGCGCACCGAGCGACTCCTGCTCCGTCCGTGGCGCAGCAGCGACCGCGTGCCGTTCGCGGCCATCAACGCGGACCCGAGAGTGATGGAGCACTTCCCGAGGACCAGCACGCGTGAGGAGACCGAGACCTGGGTCGACCGGATCGTCGCGCGCATGGAGCAACAGGGCTTCGGTCTCTGGGCCGTCGAGGTGCCCGGCGCCGCGGACTTCATCGGCTTCATCGGCCTCAATCCGGCGGACGCCGTCCTCGCGCGCCCGGTGCTCGAGATCGGCTGGCGGCTCGCCGCGGAGCACTGGGGCCACGGCTACGCGACCGAGGGTGCCCGCGCATCGCTCGCCCACGCCTTCGATGTACTTGGCAGGGATGAGGTCGTCTCCTTCACGACCACCGCGAACCAGCGCTCCCGTCACGTGATGGAGAAGCTCGGTCTCGTGCGGCGGCCCGAAGACGACTTCGACCATCCGGGCGTCCCGCCGTCATGGTCCGGCCGGCGCCACGTGCTGTACCGCATCACCCGCGAGCAGTGGCGGTCGTCGCGACACTGACTACGCGGCGCGCTCCGCGCGCAGGCTCACCGGCCGCAGGTACTCGTCGACGCGCGAGCGCGCCCACCAGGCGCGCGACTCGCGCCGCTCGCGCGGCGTCGTGAACCGATAGAGGTAGAGCGTCGCGCGGACGAAGCGCGGTCGAGCGCCGGCGAACGGGTCGGTGCGCAGGAGCCGCAGCGTCGGCGGATCGGCCTCGAGCAGCTTCACCACCAGCGGCACGAACCACGGGTGATACATCGGTGAGGACATCGCGGCGAACCACATGAGCCAGTCCAGACGCAGGTGGTACGGCGCGTACTGCGGCGGCCGCCGCCGCACATCGCCCGGCTTCGCTTTGAACTCGTACTCACGCCACGTCGTGCCCGGCGTCAGGACCACTTCTTCGGTGCCTTCGATCACGATCTCGTAGCGCTCCTTCGTGATCGACCCGAAGGCGCCGTACGTGTTCACCAGATGCAGCGGATCGAAGCTCGTGTTCATGAGCTGGTGACGTGATAGGAGGTTTCGCGCGGGTCGATAGCTCAGCAGGACGATGACGATCGTGACGCCGACGACGAGCCAGGCGTGCCAGGAGTCGGTCGCGATCCAGCGCGGCTCCAGCGTGAGGACGCGTCCGAGCGCCGCATCGTCGAGGCTCGCCACCGCGAGGGTCATCGTGAGCACGTTCAGCCACGAGAAGTTGCCGCTGAGGAGCAGCCAGCTCTGCGTGACCAGGATCACGAGGCCGGCCACCGTCGCGATCGGCTGCGGGAAGAACAGGAAGAACGGCACGACGAGCTGCGCGAAGTGGTTGCCGAGGACCTCGGCGCGGTGCAGCGCCTTCGGCAGGTGGTGGAAGTACCAGGACAGCGGATTCGGCATCGGCTGCGTCTCGTGGTGGTAGTAGAGACACGTGAGATCGCGCCAGCAGCGATCGCCGCGGATCTTGATCATCCCCGCGCCGAATTCGACGCGGAAGAGGAGCCAGCGCAGGAGCCAGATGAGCGTGAGCGGCGGGGCTGTCCACGCCGGCCCCAAGAAGATCGCCAGGAAGCCGGTCTCGAGTAGGAGCGTCTCCCATCCGAACGAGTAGAAGGTCTGGCCGACGTTCACGATCGAGAGGTACAGCGCCCACAGCGCTGCCCACAGCAGCATCGTGAGCGGGATCGGCCATCCGTCGGGCAGCCCGAGCAGCGCCGCCGCGCTGAGAACCACGCCGCCCCACGCGACTGCCGCGAAGAGACGGTCCGAGTACCGGAAGTGGAAGAGGCTCGGCGAGCTGCGGAATGGAACGGCGAGCACGAATTCGGGGACCGGCAGGAGGCCGCGCTCGCCGAGTAGCGGCAAGAACTGGCGCGCCGCTACCAGGAACGCGATGAGGTAGACCGCCGCGAGCGCGCGCTGGAACACCAGGCGCGCGAGCCAGTAGTCAGGTGCGTCGAGCCCGGTCACCGGGCGTCATCATCGCTCGGCTGGGCTAGTTCCTCCGGCGGGCCGTACTCCTCTTTACGACCTTCTTGCCGCCGCGCAAGCCGCGCTTGGTGCGGACGTGCCTGAGCGAGCCTGCGCGCCGCGCGACCGAATCGTCCTTCGCGACCTCGATCCCATGGCGCTTTGCCGCCGCGAGAATTTTGCGTCGGGCCTTCTCCTTGGCGTCGACGCTCTCGAACGCGGTCTGGTTGAAGCGCGCGATCGCGTTCCGAACGTGCTCCTCGTCGTGGATCGGAAGGTGCTCGGCGCCTTCCTTGTCGACGTAAGCGAAGTTCTTGCGCGCGATGTGCTTGCGACCGGTCTCAGTGAGTTGTGACATCTTCGCCTCCTTTACCGTGTGCGCTCGCGGCCGGCGACCTCGCTCTCGCGGCCGGCCTCGTCGGTCGGACGAGACGGCTCGGCCATGGGCGCGGTCTCCCTTTCGGTCACCGGGAAGAGATGGCTACCCGCCGGAAAGCCCGAAACGGTCGGCGCGACCCACTCCGCCGGTGGCGCGGCGTAGTCGGCTGACTCGTAGTGCGCCAGCTCGTCAAGCTCGTGTTTGCTGATGTTCAGAACGATGTCGTTGCGATCGCGTGCTTCACGTGTCCGGCGTCGTGGCCGTCATTGGGCCTTACCGTGGCTGCGTGGTAGATGGGCATGGCGTCCTCCCGCGACTACTTCGCGACTGCCGCCTTTCCCGCATAGCGAGTGCCAGCCCACGGCTGCAGCGCGACGATGACCGCGATCAGGACGACCACCGCACCGATGTAGGACTCCGGCGAGCGCTGCTCCTGCTTCGCGACGGCGCCGAGGATCACGGCCAGCACCGGCACCACAACGCCGACCATGCTCGCGTTCGTGACCGACCAGTGCTGGACGAGCCAGGTATAGAGGACGTACGCGCCGAGCGACCCGGCGAGCGTGAGATAGACGATCGGCCACCATCCCGCGAAGGTCGTCGGGAGGGCGTGATCCTCTCTCAGGGCGAGGCTCACGACGGCGCAGACCACGAAGCCGATCGCGGCACCGACCGCGTTCGCCGCGAACGCCGATGGCTGAGGTGCTCGCTTCAGGAACACGCTGGAGAGCGACGCCGCCGTCGCGGCGAGGAAGACCGCGACCAGGCCTTCCACCGGAACGTCCAGCTTCAGCTCGCCGGCGAAGATGATCGCCACTCCGAGGATGGCCACGACCGCGGCGAGGATCTTTCGCGGTACCAGGCGCTCCACACCCAACGCCGCTGCGATGAGCGCCGTCGAGAGCGGCACGGTCGCGTAGAGGACCGCGGCGATCCCGCTCGGCACAACGCGCTCACCCCAGTAAAGAAGCGACAGGTTCATGCCGAAGTTGAAGAACCCGAACAGGAGCGCGCCGCGGAGCGCGGGTCCTCGCGGGAAGTGCTGTCGGGTCGCGAAGACGAGTCCGGCGAGGAGCGGCGCGGCGAGCGCCAGGCGGATCGTCGCGGCCCAGACCGGCGGCACGGCCTCGTTGCCGATGCGGATCGCGAGGAAGGTGCTGCCCCAGATGAGGCAGCAGCCGATAAAGACGAGATACGGCATCGTCCGACCATATTCGCCCACGCCTCATTTGAACGCCGCTTGGCCGGGCGCTGTGAGACGGTATCCTCCCAAACATTCCGGGAGGTCACGATGCAGGAAGCCATGCGCCGCCTCGACGCGCTCACCCAAAAGCTGATCGAAGCCGACCAATCGGGTGCTGGCTTCGAGCCCATTGACGCCGCACACGAGCTCGGCAAGATCCGGCAGCTTCTCGCACAGGCTCCTGCCGTCATCCCCGCCACGGGCGGCCAGCACCATTTCCGCTGCGAGTCGTGCGGCACGATCACGCACGGCGCCGCGGCACCGCTGAAATGCGCGCAGTGCGGCGGCAAGACGTTCTTCTCTGCCGACCTCGAGCAGCCTGCCGTCGAGTCCGCCGGCGGCTAGAGCGCCCTCACGGCTAGCGCGCTTCGTTAGAAGAGATACGTTCAGCGAGGTTGACGCCAGACCCTATGGGCGGCGATACTTCGGCTTCCGAACTATTCAGGGACCGAAGGAACTGTGACAAAGATTACACCCAACGACGACCTCTCTCTAGCGCGTGCTGTCCTCGCGGTCATGCCGCGATTCGGCCGTGTCGCGTGGCAGGCTGCACAGGACTGCCGCATGACCTCCCCCGAGCGCGGCCGCCTGCTCTGGGTCATCGGTGACAAGTCGGTGCGCGCCGGCCTTGTCGCGCAGCAGCTGAAGCTCAGCGCGGGCGCGGTCACCGAGCTTGTCGAGATCCTGGTCCGCGAGGGCCTGGTGCGGCGCGAGACGGATCCGGATGATCGCCGCGCCGTCGTGCTATCGCTGACCGCCGAGGGTCGTCGCGTTTGCGAGCGTTACGAGCTCGCCGCTTCGGCCGCTCTCGCGCAGGTGCTCGGTCGGCTCACGCCGCCGCAGCGGCGCCGAATGCGCGCCACGTTCGCGGATCTCAACGCGGCCTTCGCCGCGGCGGACGGGGCGACTCCGAAGGTCCTCCGCCGCCCATTCATCGCTTCTTCATCATCCCGGCGCAGCGTGCGCCGCATCACCCACAAGGAGAACGCAGGTGCCCGCTGAGATGGACCGCACTGCCCGCATCCTCGCGTCGGTCGGGGTCGGCCTCGCCCTGTTCCTCGCTGCGCTCGACCAGACCATCGTGGGGACGGCGCTCCCGCGCATCGTGGGAGAGCTCAATGGACTCGAGTACTTCGCCTGGGTCGCGACGGCGTACATGGTCACGTCGACCACGATGACCCCGATCGCCGGCAAGCTCGGTGATCTCTTCGGCCGCAAGCCATTCCTGCTCGCGGGCATGATCGGATTCGTCCTCGCATCGGCGCTCTGCGGCCAAGCGCAGGACATGATGGAGCTCGTCATCTTCCGCGGGATCCAGGGCATTTTTGGCGGCGTGCTCTTCGCGAGCGTGTTCGCCTCCATCGCCGATCTGTTCCCGCCGCGGACCCGCGCGCGGATCCAGGGCCTCTTCGGCGGCGTTTTCGGCATCGCGTCCGTGGTCGGGCCGACACTCGGTGGCTACCTCACCGATAACGTCGGCTGGCGCTGGGTCTTCTACGTGAACATCCCCGTCGGCATCCTCGCGGTGGCGGTCGTGTTCCTCACCATGCCGCGTACCAAGCACGACGCGTCGTGGCGCGACATCGACTTCCTGGGCGCTGGCCTGCTCGCCGCGACGTTGGTGCCTCTCCTGGTCGGCTTCTCGATCACGCGCGACCACGACTTCGGCTCGCGCGAGGTGCTCGGGCTCATCGGCTTCGCCGCCGCGATGGCGGTGGTCTTCTTCATCGTCGAGCAGCGCGTCGCGCACCCCATCGTTCCGTTCGTGCTCTTCAAGAACGTCACGTTCGCCGTGTCCTCGATCACCGGATTCCTCGTCGCGTTCGGCATGTTCGGGGCGATCGTCTACATCGGCCTCGTGTATCAGGGCGTGCTGGGCATCGGGGCCACGAACTCCGGTCTGCTGGCAACGCCGATGATGGTCGGCCTCGTCGGCGCCAGCCTTCTGACCGGGCAGCTGATGACCCGCATCACGCGCTACCGGTACCTCGGGACCATCGGGCTGATGATCATGGTCCTCGGCTTGTACGGTCTCGCGCAGGTGCGCGTCGGAACGCCCGAGATCGATGTCGTTCGGGATCTGATCATGGTCGGCATCGGGCTCGGCGTGTCGATGCCCCTGTACATCAACGCGACCCAGAGCGCGCTCCCGCGCGAGTACCTGGGCGTGGCGACGAGCCAGATCCAGTTCTGGCGGAACGTCGGCGGAACCGTCGGGGTGGCGATCCTCGGCGCTGTCGTGTCACACGAGCTTCCCCAGCGGATCCAGGCGCAGGTGGCGGCGCTGAACCTGCCGCCTCAGATCTCCGCGTCCCTGCCGAGCGGCGGGAGCGCCCAGGCGATCTTCGATCCCGTGAAGATCGCCGCCACCAAGGCAGCGCTGCCGCCGCAGGTCCAGCTGCTCTTCGATCAGGTCCTCGAGGCGATCCGCAGCGCGCTCGCGCTTTCGCTCCACGATGTGTTCATCTACGCCGCGGCAGTCGTGAGCGTTGCCGTCGTTGCGTCGCTCTTCCTCAAGGAAGTGCCGCTCAAGGCCCGCGAGAGGCCGAGCACCGAAGAAGTTCGTGAGGGCGCGCCCGCTTTCGGCGACTAGATCCTGCGACGGGTGGCCGCCTGCATCTCGCGGGCGGCCTCCCGTTCCTTGATCACCTGACGTTTCTCGTAGCGCTTCTTGCCACGTGCGAGGCCGATCTCGACCTTCGCACGGCCGTGCTTGGTGTACATGCGTAGCGGGACGAGTGTGTAGCCCTTCTGCGAGACCGCGCCCGCGAGCTGGGCGATCTCCTCCTTGTGCATGAGGAGCTTTCTCGGGCGAAGGGGCTCGTGGTTGTCATGCGCCGCATGCGTCCACGGAGCGATATGCACGTTCCTGAGCCACGCCTGCCCCTTCTCGATGAGCGCGTAGCCGTCGCGCAGGTTCACGTGTCCAGCGCGCATCGACTTGATCTCCGTGCCGGTGAGGGCGATCCCCGCCTCGATGCGATCCTCGATCGAGTAGTCGAAGAGGGCCTTGCGATTGTCGGCGAGCTGAAGATCGCGCGGCTTCTTTTCCGTCGCGGCGACCGCGGGTGGTGATCTGCGATCGGGCATTCGCAGAGCCTACAGAGAGGAAAAAAGAGACAGCGGCGGCATTTCTGCCGCCGCTGTCACCGGGTCTCCAAAGACCGCGGGTTAGTTCGCGATCACCTCAACTGGTTTCATTACGAAAGGCCGAAGTGAGCACCCCTGGGTCTTTGGTTTCCCATAGGCATCACCCACTCCACATCACCTCCTTTCTTTCGCCATCCATGCTCACACGCGCGCCAAGGCGCCGTCAATGTGAGGTAAGTCGCAATAGGCGCGACCGAGCCGGATTCACTCCGGCGACGGAGCAACCACCAGCCCTGAGCCTCAGCGAGGAGCGGAGGCGAGCGCCGACGCTACGAGCTGGTTGTTCAGGGGAGGTAGGGGCGCGGGTTGACTGCCTGTCCGTTCACGATCGTCATGAAGTGGCAGTGCGGACCGGTGGTCCAGCCCGTCATGCCGACATAACCGATGACCGTGCCGGCTGCGACGAACTGCCCGACTTTGACCGGCGGCCAGCGGCTGTCGTCGAGGTGGCCGTAGAGCGTCGAGAAGTTGTAGCCGTGCGCGATGATCACGACGACCGCGGTGTCGCCGTACGCCACGTAGGGGCGACCGACGGTGACGACCTGGCCCGATGAGGCGGCGCGGATCGGCGTGTACATCGGAGCGGCGATGTCGATGCCATTGTGGAAGCCGCCCCAGCGCGGGCCGAAGCCAGAGGTGATGGGGCCGACCAGTGGCCACATCGCGAGCTTCGATCCATTGAATGCGCCGAGGCCGCTCTTCGAGGCCAGCTGCGACGCGAGCTGGGTGTATTGCGCTTCGGCCTGCTCGAGCTTTCGGTTGAGGTCAGCGGTCTCGCGGTTCGCCGCGGCGACGGCGCCGACGGCCTGATTCTTGTTCCGCGCCGCGTCGGCGCGCGCCGCATCGGTCTGCTCGAGCGCGGTCTGCATCTCGGCGATGAGCTGGTCGTACTTCGCCTTGTCGGCCGCCAGACCCTCGCGCTGCGTCGAGATCTGCTCCTGAAGGCCGAGGATCTCGCGCTGCTTGCCCGACGCGTCTGCGAGCTTCGTCGCCGTGTCGGCGCGCAGGCTGCGGATCTCGTTCGCGAGCTGCTGGTCCTGACGGTTCACGAAGATCATCTGCTGGACGCGGTTCGCGAATTCCGTGAGCGTGTGCGACGACAGGAGCATCTCCAGCGGGCTGATGAGCGCCTGCCGGTACGTGACGACGAGATGCTTCGCGTAGAGGTCTTCACGCGCGACGAGCTGGCGCTGCTGTTCCGCGGCTTGCGCATTCAGCGAGTCCGCCAGCGCTTTCGTCTCATCGAGCTGGAAGGAGACGAGGGCGAGCTGCTCTTCCGCGATCTGGATCTCGTAACCGAGCGCCTCGGCCTCGTTCTGCGCCGACGCCTGCTTCTCCGCTAGATCCGCGATGCGGGAGTTCGCGGAGTCCACCGCAGCCTGGAACTGGTTCGCGGCCGCCTTGTAGCGCTCGGCGTTCTGGCGCGAGACCGCGACCGCACGCTCGAGCGCCTCTTTGCGGCGCAGCGCTTCTTGGAGTGGGTCGTCTGCGGAGGCGGGGATCTGCTGGCCAACGAGCAGAGCAACGGCCGCCAGCGCGACGACGGTCGCACGCAATCCGCTCTTCCTCCACCCACCTCCCCGGCCATCCCGGGGAGCTCCCATGACGGGGGCATGGTCCCACCCTGGGTCGCTGGCGGTCAAGACGCGACGCAGTTTCATTTGGCGAGGTGGGAGCGCACCGACAGTGTCGCCCCTCCCGCGCCCACGAGGAGCGCCACGCCCAGCACGCTCGCGGCGAGCTGGAATGCGAACTGGGGACCAAGAGAGATCGGCAGCGTGACGAGGAAATCGAGCATCGCGCCGGTCACGGGCCCCGAGGCCGCGAACACGATGGAGAGCGCCACGACGGCACCGAGCGCGCCGACCAGCATGCCCTCGAGGATGAACGGCCAGCGCACGAACCAGTCGGAGGCGCCGACGAGCTGCATGATCTCGATCTCGTCGCGGCGCGCGTGCACAGCGATGCGGATCGTGTTCACGATCACGAAGAGCGCAACGAACAGCATCATCGCGAGGATCGCCACGCCGCCCACCGACAGGACGCGAGTGATCGTGAGCAGCTGGTCGACGACCTGCGGATTGTCGATGACGTCGGCGACCACGCCGCCGCCGATCTCGGCGCGCAGCTCGTCACCGACTCGTTTGGCCTGGCGCGCATCGCTCAGCTTGATCTCGAGCGACGCCGGCAGCAGGTTCGCGTCCACGTTGGCGAGAACGAAATCCTTGCGGCGCTCGCTGATGTCCTGGAGGCGCTTCAGGGCCTGCTCCCTCGTGACGTACTCGACGCGCGACACCGCAGGGTCGCCCTCGATGCGTGCCTTGAGCGCGAGGATCTCCGACACCTTCGCGTTGTCGTCGAGGAAGGATGCGAGCTCGACCTTCGACTCGAGCACACCCACCGCGGCCTGCAGACCCCGGTCGGCCGTGAGGAAGAACGCGAAGAGCAACAGCATCAGCGTGACCGTGAATGTCGAGGCAAGGCTCATGACCGGGTTGCGCCAGAAGCCCTGACCCGCGGCGCTGAGAACGTAACCGAGGCGTCTCATGCCGCGTACAGACCTTCGCGCTCGTCGCGCACGACCATGCCGTGATCGAGATGCACGACGCGACGGCGGAGCGCGTTGACGATCTCGGCGTTGTGCGTGGCCATGACCAGCGTCGTCCCGAGCTCATTCACGCGGGTCAGCAGCTTGATGATCTCCCAGCTCGTGACGGGGTCGAGGTTGCCGGTGGGCTCGTCGGCGATGAGGATGCGCGGCCGGTTCACGAGCGCGCGCGCGATGGCGGTGCGCTGCTGCTCGCCGCCGGAGAGCTGGCTCGGAAAGTGATCGCGACGCGCGGTGAGGCCGACGAGAGACAGAGCGCGCTCGGTCTCTTCCCGCACGAGGCGGCCTTCATGGCCGGTGACGATGAGAGCGAACGCGACGTTCTCGGCGACGGTCTTGCGTGGCAGGAGCTTGAAGTCCTGGAACACGACGCCGACCTTGCGGCGCAGGCGATGCACGCGCGAGCGCGGCATGCGTCCCACGTCCTCGCCGTCCACGACGACGCGACCGGTCGTGGCGAGCTCCTCGCGGATCACGAGACGGATCAGCGTGGACTTGCCGGCGCCGGAGGCACCGACGAGGAAGATGAAGTCGCCGGAGTCGACGCGCAGGTCGACGTCGCGCAGTGCGAATGTCCCGTTCGGGTAGCGCTTGCTGACGTCGTCTAGCGCGATCAACCCGATGCCTTCCCTCTCAAGAGCCCGGTCCCGTGGCGCCTGCCTGCTCGTTCTGATGGACAGGCGACACCACGACCCAGAGCTGTCGGGGAGACCATATCGGGCTGCATGCGTCGAAACAACGGCCAAATGGGCGCAATTGGTACTGCTGCGACCGAATTCGTACGCGTGATTGAAAGGTCCGGGAGGCTGCGCCAGTGTGGCTGTCGGAGCTATTTCACAGGGAGCTGCGTCTGGGTCGGCCGTGTCGTCGTGAACGTGGCGATGGACGCGATCTTGGCGTCGCCGGTGGTCATCACCTTCACGCCCATCGTAGGCCGGCCGAGGACGCGGATCTGGTCGAGCGGGGTGCGGATCACGACGCCGGTCGTGGAGATCAGGAGGATCTCCTGACTCCCCTCGTCGACCATCTGCATCGCTGCGACGTCGCCGGTCTTCGGGCCGAGCGACGCCAGAATGACACCCTGGCCGCCGCGTCCCTGGGTCGGGAACTCGTCGACGGAGGTGCGCTTGCCGTAGCCGTTCTCCGTCACCGACAGGACCTCGGTGCGCTGGCGCGCGATACCCATGCCGACGACCTCGTCGCCCTTCTTCAGGCGGATGCCGGTCACGCCCTGCGTCGACCGGCCCATCGGACGGGCGTCGGAGGCCTTGAACGAGATGCCCTTGCCCTTGCGCGTGGCGAGGATCACGCGGTCGTCCTTCGCGCAGGCCGCCACCCACGCGAGCTCGTCGCCCTTGCGGAGCGCGATCGCGATGAGCCCGGCGCGGCGAACGGTCGCGTACTCCGAGAGTGCGGTCTTCTTCACGAAGCCCCTGCGCGTCGACATCATCAGGAACTCAGCTGAGGTCGTGTCGCGCAGCGCGACGAGCGCCGAGACGCGCTCGCCCTGCTGCATGGCCTCGAGGATGTTCTGGATCGGCGTCCCCTTCGCGGTCCGACTGGCGTCCGGCAGCTCATAGACCTTGAGCGCGAAGACACGCCCGCGATCGGTGAACACGTACAGCTTGTCGTGGTTGCGCGCGATGACGAGGTGTTGGACGTCGTCCTCGTCGCGTGTCTGCATCCCGATGACGCCGCGGCCGCCGCGGTGCTGCGCGCGATACGTCGATAGCGGCATGCGCTTGGCGTAGTTGCGGCTCGACAGCGTGATGACGACGTCCTCGTCGGCCACGAGCTGCTCGTCGGTGAACTGGCCGGGAACGTCGTCGCGGATCTCGGTGCGGCGGTCGTCTCCGTAGGACTCGGCCAGCGAGGCAAGGTCGGCCTTGATGAGTGCGAGGATCTTCCGCGGGCTCGCCAGGATCGACTCGAGCTCCGCGATCAGCTTGATCGTCGCCTCGTACTCCTGGTCGATCTTGTCGCGCTCCAAGCCGGATAGGCGGCGGAGCTGCATCTCCAGGATCGCCTTGGCCTGGGCCTCGGAGAGGCCGAATCCTTCGCGGAGCTTGCCGATGAGGAGCAGCTCCTGGCCCTTGTGTGCGCGGATGAGCTTGATGATCGCGTCGATGTTGTCGTGCGCGATCTTGAATCCCTCGAGGATGTGGGCGCGCTCCTTCGCCTTCGTAAGGTCGAACTCGGTCCGCCGGCGGATGACCTCGCGGCGGTAGTCGACGTGGTGCTGCAGGACCTCCTTGAGCGAGAGGACACGCGGTCCCTGGTCGACGAGCGCGAGCATGTTCAGGTTGAAGGCGGACTGCATCGCTGTGTGCTTGAACAGGTTGTTCAGCACGCGGTCGGCGGAGTCGTCGCGCTTCACCTCGATCACCACGCGCATGCCTTCGCGGTCGCTCTCGTCCCGGATGTCGCTGATGCCCTGCAGCTTCTTGTTCTGCACGAGCTCGGCGATCTTCTCGATGAGTGAGGCCTTGTTGACCGCGTACGGTAGCTCGCTGACGACGATCGCCTCGCGTCCACCCTTCATGTCCTCTTTGTGGGCCCTTGCGCGCATGACGATGCGACCGCGGCCATTCGCGTACGCGCGGCGGATGCCGTCGATGCGCTCGGACTTGCCGGTCTCGACGTTCTTCTCTTCCTCGAAGCGATAGATGATCCCGCCGCCGGGGAAGTCGGGTCCCAGGATCGTCTCGCACAGATCGTCGTTCGTGAGGTCGGGGTCATCGATGAGACGCTGTGTCGCCGCGACGACCTCTCGCAGGTTGTGCGGCGGTATGTTCGTCGCCATGCCGACGGCGATCCCGGCGGAGCCGTTCACGAGAAGGTTCGGCAGCCGCGCCGGGAGCACCGTGGGCTGCTGGTGGCGGTTGTCGTAGTTCGGGATGAAGTCAACGGTGTTCTTCTCGATGTCCGCGAGGATCTCGGCGCTGACGGCCGCGAGGCGCGCCTCGGTGTAGCGCGACGCGCCGGGCGGGTCGTCGTCGATCGAGTTGTGGACGAAGATCCCCGCCGCCAGCGCGAAGTTCTGCGTGAGGTCGACCGTCAGGTCGTACACGTCGGCGCGGCCGGCCGGCTCGACCTTCGCGACCTTCTGCCCCAGGCTCGCTGGAATCGGGAACGCGCCGGTCCGATGGAGCCGCTCGGGGATCGAGGAGCGCGCGAACGGCATGAGCTGGTCCTTCGGCTTGAGCTGCTGCGCCTCGCGATACGTCCCGTCACGGAGCATGAAGCGGTGGTCCGGCGTGCAGACGACCTCCGCTCCGGCCTCGAGCGTGACCTTCACGACGGGGTCGTTGCGGCGGACGAGACGCGGCGCGCGCATCGGCTTGATGCGCACGTTGCGGTGCGCGTCGACGGTGAAGACGTCGACACGCGCGCCGCGGTGCGCCATGTCGACGAGCTCGGCCAAGGTCTTCTGCTCGCCGTTGTACAGCTCGACCTTCGTGTCGCCGGCGAAGCAGCCGAAGTTCCCCTGGCCCTGCACCAGCGGGTAGCGCGCGGCGAAGTCCTGCGCGAGGCGCACGAGCGCGTCATAGATCGGCACGTCGCCGTGGGGGTGGTACTTCCCCATCACCTCGCCGACGATGGCCGCGCACTTTCGGTACGGCCGATCGTTTCGCAGGCCCATCTCGTGCATGCCGTAGAGGATCCGCCGCTGAACAGGCTTCAGCCCGTCGCGGACATCGGGCAGCGCGCGCGCGACGATGACGCTCATCGAGTAGTCGAGGTACGCCTTGCGCATCTCGTCCTCGAGATCGGCGCCGATCACGCGGTCGTCCCCTGGTTGCTGCATCACGTCCGCAGGTGCTCCCTCTTCCCGTTCTGCTCGACCCGCTCTCGCTCGACCGCGTCGCGCACGCGCGCGAAGGCTTCATCGGTACCCGAGTAGCGCAGCGCGAGCTCGCGACGACGATCCTCCGGCATCACGAGGAACGTCGCGTCCGCCTCGGCGAGCACGGCGCCGTCGCTCGCGCGCGACACGGTCCCGTGCGTCTCGATCGCCCGGCTGCGCTTGCGAGCGACCTCACCCACGACACGCAGCTCTTCGCCCACCGGCACGGGCTGCCGGAACGTGACGTTGATTCGCGCGGTCACGCCCCAGATGCCCTGATGGAAGATCGCCCAGCCCATCGTCTCGTCAAGCAGCGCCGTGACGATGCCGCCGTGCACCGTGCCGTCGTATCCCTCGTGCTGCCGCTGCGGCGTGAACTGCGTCTCGGCGCGGTCGCGTGACACGTCGAAGTCGAGGTGCAGGCCAGACTCGTTGCGGCGGCCGCAGGCAAAGCACCAGTGCTCGAAGTCGATGCCGAGCTCCGACAGTCGCGCCACTAGATATCGAGCTCGGCTTTGGACGCGTTGGCCATGATCCACTTCTTGCGCCCCTCGACCTCGGTGCCCATGAGCTCGTCGAACGCGAAGTCGGCCTGCTCGGCATCCTCCAACGTCACACGCTTCAGGGTGCGCGTGAGCGGGTTGAGGGTGGTGTCCCAGAGCTGTTCGGCGTTCATCTCCGCGAGGCCCTTGTACCGGGAGATCGCGGGCTCGCGACCGCCCTTGCCGTCGTCGGTGCCCTCGTCGGTCGACGTCTCGGCGTTCTCGCCGTCGGCGGCGCCGTTTCCGTCCGCCGCGGGCTGCGCGGTGCGACGCCGGCCCTTCACCGGCTTTTCCTCTTCAGCCTCGCCCTTCTCAGTGCGCTTGTCGCGCTTCGCTTTCGCGAGCGCCTTGAGCTCCTTGATCGCCTTGTCGCGCTGGTTGTCGGAGTACGCCCAGCGCACTTCCTTCCCGAGTTGCAGCCGGTACAGCGGCGGCTGGCCGATGTAGATGCGGCCCTCATCCACCAGTGGACGGAAGTGCCGGTAGAGCAGGGTGAGCAGGAGAGTGCGGATGTGCGCGCCGTCAACGTCCGCGTCGGCGAGCAGGATCGTTTTTCCGTAACGCAGCTTCTTCGCGTCGAAGTACTCGCCGATGCCGGTGCCCAGCGCGACGATGAGCGCCTTGATCTCCTCATTGCCGAGCATCTTGTCGGCGCGCGCCTTCTCGACGTTCAGGATCTTGCCGCGCAGGGGAAGGATCGCCTGGAATCGCCGGTCGCGGCCCGACTTCGCGTTGCCACCGGCGGACACGCCCTCGACGATGATGAGTTCGCTCTTCTCCGGATCGCGCTCCTGGCAGTCGGCGAGCTTCCCCGGCAGTGAGAAGCCATCGAGCGCGCCCTTTCGCAGGACGAGGTCGCGCGCCTTGCGGGCGGCCTCACGCGCGCGGAACGCCGTGAGGCACTTGTCGACGATCTTGCGCGCATCCGGCGGGTTCTCCTCGAGGTACTGACCGAGCGCGTCGTTCACCGCGGCGGCGACCTGCCCCGCAACCTCGGCGTTCCCGAGGCGCGTCTTGGTCTGACCTTCGAACTGCGGCTCTTTGATCTTCACGCTGATGACGGCAGTGAGGCCCTCGCGAACGTCGTCCGCTGTGAGATTGGGGTCGGCGTCCTTCAACTGGCCGTTCTTGCGGGCGTAGGCGTTGATCGTTCGCGTGAGCGCGGTGCGGAAGCCGGTGAGGTGTGCGCCTCCGTCGATCGTGTTGATGTTGTTCGCGAACGTGTAGACCTTCTCGACGAAGCTGTCGTTGTACTGCAGGGCCACCTCGACGACCGTGTCGTTCTCGTACGTCTTCTCGGCGTAGACGGGCTTCGAGTGCAGTGCCTGGTGCGACCGATTCAGGTGTCGGACGAACGAGATGATGCCGCCGTCGAAGTAGTAATTCGCCTCGGTGTCGTTCCGCTCGTCGCGGAGCGCGAGGAAAAGGCCCTTGTTCAGATAGCCCGTCTCGCGCAGCCACTGCTCGACGATCGCGACATCCCACTCGATGATCGGGAACACGTCTGGGTCGGGCGTGAATCGGGTGATCGTGCCTGTGAGCCGCGGCTCTTTCCATTCGATGCTCGGCGGCGGGGGCAGCTGCGGCTTCGCGACGGTCTTCACCGGCCCGGTGGGTTTGCCCCGCGCGTAGGTCTGCGTCCAGACCTTGCCCTCGCGGTGGACTTCGACGACAAGCTCAGTCGACAGCGCGTTCACGACCGAGACACCCACCCCGTGCAGTCCACCCGAGACCTTGTAGCCGGCGCCACCGAACTTTCCGCCGGCGTGGAGGATCGTGTGCACGACCTCGAGTGCGGACTTGCCGGTCTGCTGTTGCTTGTCGACCGGGATGCCGCGGCCGTTGTCCGCGACCGTGATGTCGTTCGACTTATGGATCCACACATCGATGCGATCGCACGTGCCGTTCATGGCTTCGTCGATCGAGTTGTCGAGCACCTCACGCACCAGGTGATGCAGACCACGGATGTCGGTCGTGCCGATGTACATGCCGGGGCGGCGGCGTACCGCCTCGAGGCCTTCCAGGACCTGGATGTCTTTCGCGCTGTACGACGCGGGCGGCTTGTTGCCGTTTCCGGCGACGGTCTTGTCGCCGTTCTTGGTCTTCACGCCTTCATCGTCTTTCTTGACCGGCACTGGCTCTCCCTCACGCGCGACCGGCGCGGACCAGGAGCTCATAGAGACGCTCGAAGTCCTCGTCGGAGTAGTAATCGATCGCGATGCGACCGCCCTTGCGGCCGCGCAGGACCTCCACCTTCGTACCCAACGCAGCGCGAAGCTCGCTTGTCACTTGCGCGAGATCGGGGTCACCGCCGCGCAAACGCGGTCGCGATCGCCCGCGCCGTGGCGGGCGGACCATCTTCCGTGCGAGCGCCTCCGCGTCCCGCACCGACAGCTGCCTCGCGATCACTGTCGCAAGTGCGGTGAGTGCGTCCGAAAGAGGTAGCGACAGCAGAGCGCGCAGGTGGCCCTCGCTGATCTTGCCCTCCATGACCGCGTCCTGGAGAGGCTGTGGCGCGGTGAGCGTCCGGAGCATGTTCGCGACCTGCGAACGAGACTTCCCCACCCGCTCTGCGACCTGCTCCTGCGTGAGGTCGTACGTTTCCATCAGCAGCTTGTACGCGCGCGCTGTCTCGATCGCATTGAGGTCGGCGCGCTGCAGGTTTTCGACGAGTGCGAGCTCGAGTCGGTCGCGCACGTCGTCGCGAATGACCGCGGGGATCGTCGTCTTGCCGGCGACGCGGGCCGCGAGCACTCGACGGTGACCGGCGACGAGCTCGTAGCCATCGCCGTCGCGTGATACCACTATTGGTTGCAGGACGCCGTGCCGCTTGATCGACGAGGCGAGCTCAGAGATCCCATCCGCGGCGAAGTTGCTGCGTGGCTGCTGCGGATTCGGGCGGATCCGCTCGAGCAGGATCTCTGTGGTGCCGACGGGCTGGACCGTCGGCGTGGCGGAAGCGTTCGCGGGCGATTGGCCCAGAAGCACGTCGAGTCCGCGTCCGAGACCAGTGCGGGCCATCAGGCTATCGCCCCGGTCAGCGCGATCGGCTCGCGCGCTTTGAGCCTGGTGATGAGCTCGCGGGCCAGCTCGGCGTATGCCTTGGCGGCACGTGACTGCGGGTCGTAGAGGCTTATCGGCTTGCCGTGGCTCGGCGCCTCCGCCAGGCGTACCGTGCGTGGGATCCGTGAGCGGGCGACGAGCTTCGGAAAGTGCTTGCGGACCTCGTCGATGACCTGCATGGAGAGGCGATTCCGACGGTCCTCCATGGTGAGGACGATTGCGAGGACCTCGAGCTTCTCGTTGAGCCGCTCCCGCACAGCCTCGATCGTGTCGAGCAGCTGCGCCAGTCCTTCGAGCGCGTAGTACTCGCACTGCACCGGGACGACCACGCCGTCGCCGGCTGCAAGCGCGTTCACGGTCAGCAGACCCAGCGAGGGCGGACAGTCGACGATCACGGTGTCGTAGGCCGAGGCCTCGCGGAGCGCCTTGCGGAGGCGGTATTCCCGCGCCATCACTGGCACAAGCTCGACCTCTGCACCGGCCATCTCCGGACCTGAAGGCAAGAGGTCGAGGCCCGCGACAGCCGTCGGCACGACTGCTTCAGCAAGAGGACGATCTCGAAGCAGCACACCATAGATGCCATTCGCTCGCTCCTTGCTGATCCCAAGGCCACTGGTGGCATTCGCTTGGGGGTCCAGGTCAACAATCAGGACCCGCTGGCCGCGCTCGACCATTGCGGCGCCGAGGCTGATGGCAGTGGTCGTTTTCCCCACTCCGCCCTTCTGATTGCTCACCACGAGGACCGTCATTTCGCCCCCTGTCACACGTGAAACATGGGCCGCTAAACCTATGGAAAACTGGGAACGAAACTGCGCCTGTCCGTGGCCTCGATTCTATCCGAAACACACTAATGTCGTCTTGTATCAGTTCCTGCCCATCCTGCGGTACATCACTCTCCGCGCTTTACCAGCGTGGACTTGTCGGCAACTCCGTCGCATGTGCTCGAAGGGCCGCAGAACGGCAAAGTCCTGCCTGATAATTCTGCGCGGGATGGGAGCTCGCTGGAGCGTAGCCACAAAACGTGCGGTCGTGGTGGCGTTTGCCGCCCTCCTGATCCTGCTCTTGTGGCGGGCCGGCGAGGTCGTTCAGCCCTTCATCTGGGGCCTCGTCGTCGCATACGTCCTGCTACCGGTTGTGGGTGCGATCGAACGGCGGTTCTCCCTCCCGCGGACGGCGGCGGCGCTCGCCGTCTTCGTCGCCCTCCTCGCAATCATTTTTGGCGGCGGTCGCCTGGTGATCCCACGCGTCGTGGAGAACGCGGGAGATCTGCAGAAGAACTGGCCGGTGCTGGTGGCCAACGTCCAGCAGACGATCTCCAACACGTTCGACCAGATCGGCCTCAGCGACCTGGATGATGTGCTCATCGGACCGAACGTGGACGACATCGAGCGGCAGATCGCGGCGATGGCACAGCGGACGGCGCTGCCGTTCGCGATCGCCTTCGGCCACTTCCTGCTGGAGTTCCTCGTGTTCTTGATCGCGACGTTCCTGCTGCTTCGCGACGCCCCACGGCTCTACGAGTTCGTGCGGCGCAATCTGCCCGGGCGCCAGCGCCGTGAGATCGTGCAGGTCCTCGGCGAAACGAACGTGATGCTGGGCCGCTACATTCGGGGGCAGCTCTTCCTCGTGCTGCTCATGTCGACGGTGACGACGATCGCGCTCACGCTTCTCGGCATTCCGTACAGCGTCTTGCTCGGTGTGCTCACCGGTCTTCTCGAGACGATCCCGTTCGTCGGTCCGATCACGGCCGGCGCGATCGCGTGCCTCGTGGCACTCGGTCACCCGAATCCGTTCGGCTGGTCACAGCTCGTGTATGTCGGAGTCGTCGCCATCATGTACACGATCCTCCGACACGCCGAGGACTATCTCGTGATCCCGACGGTCATCGGTCGCGCCGTGCGACTGCATCCCGCGCTAGTGATCTTTTCGCTCCTCACCGGCGGCGCGGTGTTCGGTCTGCTCGGGATCATCTTGGCGGTGCCGATCGCCGCGACGGTGCGGCTCGTGCTCATCTACGTGGGCGCGAAGATGCGCGACGAGGACCCCTTCCCGCAGCTCGAGGTGGAGCTGGCGGAGGCGACCGAGGCCGGCGGCGACACGATCGAGGCGACACGCGTCCCGGGGCGGGCCCGTCCCTAGGGCCACTTACGCGTAGCGTCCTGAGGCCGTTCGCGTTCCGCCATTACCAGAGGAGGGCTCCGTGCGCTTCGCGCTCGCCATAGTCATCCCGCTCGCGGCGGCGCTCCTCCAGGGATCGGTGGTGCCGTTCATGTCCGTAGCCGGCGCGCGTCCCAACCTCCCCGTACTGGTGGCCGCCTCCTGGTCGGTCGCCGCCGGCGCGCGGGAGGCTGTTTGGTGGGCCTTTGTCGGCGGACTCACGGCGGATCTGCTTTCCGGCGGCCCGCTTGGCGCGCTCGCCCTGGCGACGCTGGTGCCTGTGGCGGCGGTCGGGCTGGGGGAGAGCACGGGCCGTCCGCGCTCGATCGTCGGCGGAGCCCTCCTCGTCGGCGTGGCGACGCTTGGCGCAGGCCTCCTGTACCTCCTGATCCTGCTCGTCGTCGGACAGCCGCTGTCGGATCCGCTACTTCTCGCCGGTGGAGCGGCTGCCGGTGCGATCTACAACGGCCTCCTCGCGATCGCTACCTATCCGATCGCCAGATCCATGCGCCACATGACCGAGAAGCAGGCATCCTTCGGACTATGAGACAGACGTCGCGCGACTTCGTCCGACCAAATCGCTTCATCGCGATGGGGATCGCGGTCGTGCTCGTCTTCGCCGGACTCACGGTGCGCCTTTGGGATCTGCAGGTCGTGACCGGTAGCCATTACCGTGACCTCGCCGAGCAGAACCGCGTGCTGCGTCTACCGGTCGAGGCGGAGCGGGGGACCATCGTCGACCGCAACGGCAAGGTGCTCGCGCGGAATCTCCCCGGATTCGCCGTCACGGTGATCCCAGTGGACGTGCCGCGCCCGAAACAGGAGGAGCTCGCGCAGCGTTTGGGCGCGCTCATCGCTCGCGCACCGAGCGATGTGTACAACGCGATCGATATCCAGCGAGCGCGCAACCCGTACGAGCCGGTGAAGATCTCGCTCCGGCCGGTCGCGCGCGACATCGCGCTGTTGCTGTCGGAGCGCGCTGAGATGTTCCCGGGAGTGCGCGTCGAAGCCGAGTCGATCCGGTCGTACGCGGACGCGGTCCTCTACTCACCACTCCTGGGATACGTCGGTCCGGTGACCGAAGACGAGTTCGAAGCGCTCCGCGACAAGGGCTACCTGCAAACGGATCTCATCGGCCGCACCGGTCTCGAGTACGAGTACGAGAACTACCTGCGCGGCAGGTATGGCTGGCGTGAGATCGAGCGCGACGCGGCACAGCGCGAGATCAAGCAGCTCGCGTATTCACCGCCGACGACCGGAAACAGCCTCGTGCTCACCATCGACGACCGCCTGCAGAAGCTGATCGAGGGCGAGCTGAAGAAGGGCGTCGACCAGGATCTCTTCACCCAGGCCGTCGGGATCGCGATGAACCCGCAGAACGGCGAGATCCTCGCGATGTACTCCAACCCCGGCTACGACAACAACTGGTTCATCAACGGCATCACGCCCGAGCAGATGGCGCAGCTCAATGGCGACGACCGCCATCCGCTGGTGAACAAGGCGATCGGCGACATCTATCCGCCGGGCTCGACGTTCAAGATGGTCACCGGCCTCTCGGCGCTGAGCGAGGGGATCGCGAACCGCAGCACGGTCGTGAACGTGACGTCGAACGTGCTGAACGTCGGCGGCTTCAACTTCTACGACTGGCGCGCGCACGGTTCGCTCGATTTCGTCAACGGGTTCGCGCATTCGAGTGACATCTACTTCTACACGCTGGGCGGCGGCAACCCGAATACAGGACGCGCGGGCGTCGGCCCCGAGGCGATCTACAAGTACGGGAGCGACCTCGGCTTTGGCGCCCGGACCGGCATCGATCTGCCCGGCGAGGCCACCGGGATCATGCCGAGCCCGGCGTGGAAGCTGCAGACGTTCGATGAGCCGTGGACGATCGGCAACACGTATCACGAGTCGATCGGTCAGGGCTTCGTCGCCGTGACTCCGCTCCAGCTGCTCAATGCGTACTCGATCGTCGCGAACGGCGGCACGTTCTACCAGCCGCACCTCCTGAAAGAGGTCGTCGGTCCGCAGGGGAACGTGGTCTTCAGGCAACAGCCCAACGTCGTGCGGAAGGTCGGCATCACGCAGGAGAACCTCACGCTGCTGCGCGAGTCGGCGCGGCGCGTGGTCACGATCGGGCACGCCTTCATGCCGAACGCGAAGCTGCCCATCGCCGGAAAGACCGGCACCGCGGAGTTCGGCTCCTCGGCGGGGAAGGACACCGCGGGCCGCAACAAGCTCGGCTTCCACAACTGGTTCGTGTCCTTCCTGCCGAAGGCGGACAACACCGACCCGACGGCCGAGATCGCGATGGTGATCTTCACCTTCGACTCGAGCCGCTCCCTGTGCGAGAACTGCTTCAATCCCGCCGTCGGTATGACGCAGCGGATCCTCGAGGCCTATGTGGTGGGGCCAAAGTGAGCGTCAAAGCGCTCGACATGCGGCGCTCGTCTGCGTCGCCGCTGCACGACCGGCCGCACGCCAGGCGGCTGGACCAGGTCGATCCGTACCTCCTCATCGCGACCCTGCTCCTCATCGGGTACGGGCTGGTCATGACGTACGCGGTCACCGTCGAGTCGCGCACCCTGACCGGCGACCCGATGCAGTTCGTCATCCGCGGCGCGCTGTGGGCCGCGATAGGCGTGGCGGTCATGGTGGCAGTCGCGATGTTCGACTACGCGTGGCTCGGCACCTTCGCGCCGCTCCTCTATCTGCTTACGCTCGGCCTGCTCGGCGTGGTGCTGGTCATCGGCACGTCGTCACTCGGCGCGCAGCGCTCGGTGAACTTCGGCGGGCTTTCATTCCAGTTCAGCGAGATCGCGAAGGTGCTCATGATCGTGGTACTCGCGAAATTCTTCGCCGATCGCATCGATAAGATCGGCTCGCCTCTGACGATCCTGGGTGGCCTCGTCTTCCTCGGGCCGGCGGTGTTGCTCGTCTACCGGCAACCTGACCTCGGGACGACGCTCGTCTTTGTCGCGATCTTCTTCGGCATGGCGTTCATGGCCGGCGCGCGCCTGTGGCAGCTCATCGGGATGGTCGCCGTCGCCGGCGCGTCGTTCCCAGTGATCTGGAACGTCCTGAAGCCCTACCAGCAGGCGCGCCTCACCGCGTTCCTCGATCCGTACTCCGATCCACAGGGAGCCGGCTGGAACATCATCCAGTCGCTCATCGCCGTGGGTTCCGGCGGACCGACGGGAAAGGGCCTCACGGCCGGAACGCAGTCGCCGCTTGGCTATCTCCCCATCGCCGAATCCGACTTTGTCTTCGCCGGGCTCGCCGAGGATCTCGGCTTCATGGGCGCGATGATCCTCTTCGGGGTCTACATCCTGCTGCTCGTGGCCGCGCTGCGCGTCGCGTTCCGCGCGCGCGATCCGTTCGGGATGCTGCTCGCCTCCGGCGTCGTCGCGATGCTCGTGTTCCAGATCCTGGTCAATGTCGGCATGGCGATCTCGCTCATGCCCGTGACGGGCATCCCGCTGCCGTTCATCTCGCACGGCGGCAGCTCGCTCGTGTCGATCTGCTTCGCGCTCGGCGTGTTGCAATCGGTCGCGATGCGACGCCCCGGACCGGAGATCGGCTAGTCCAGCTCCGTCGTAAGCGTTGAAGGCGGCAGGGTCTCGGCCCCCTCCGGCACCGCGTAATACGGACCGTGCTGATCGAAGAGGGGATCACCTGCCGCGATCAAACGACGCACCTCGTCTCTCGCTGCGAGCGCGAACTTGCGTTCCTCCGGCGGCAGGAAGATCAGCTGATGCTCGTCCTTCTCGCTCACCGCGCCCGACGGATCGATCATCACGTCGAGGAACAGATCCGTGAACTCGAGGACGTCGCCCACGGTGTGAAAGCGGTGCGCGACGTCGATGTAAAAGCGCTTCGCGCCGCTGGGACCGTGGCACGCGATCGTGAATGGCCGATCCGGATGGAGGATGGTGATGCCCTCGACCTTCGCCGTCCACCCGCCGAGCGGATTGGACCACCGCGTGCCTGCCGGCTGGTAGACGCGCGTCCATCCAGCCACCGGTGGCAGCAGGTACCCCCAACGGGTCTGCCAGATCGAGCCGTCGGGGATGCGCTTGTCGAGACGGATGAGCGAGTACATCCACCTATACTTTGCCCCGAGAGGCCGCGATCGGGAGCAGCACGCGGAACCCCTGACGAAGAGAGCCGGCGGTTGGTGCGAGCCGGTGTCCGGGAACGCGGAACTCGCCCGGGAGCCGCGAGCGTGAATCGAAAGATCTAGCGCTCGCCGGAGTCACGTCCGTTATCAGCGTGCTCGAGCGGAGAACGATCGGGGCTGTGGCGCAGTGGGAGCGCATCACACTGGCAGTGTGGGGGTCGCGGGTTCGAATCCCGCCAGCTCCACCAGATCGTTTCTCAACGAGGGGTGGTACCGCGGGAGTCGCCTTCCGTCCCCTGGTCCGGCAACAGCCGGCGGGGCGGAGGGCGTTTTCTATTCGGGCGAAAGGAGGCGCGAGATGGCAGTGGCGAAGCAGCGGATCGAGAAATACGACCCGGCGAGCATCGAGGCGAAGTGGCAGGAAGAGTGGGTGCGTTCCGGTCTCCACGAGACACCGGACGAAAGTGATCGCCCGAACTTCTATTTCCTGACGATGTTCCCGTACCCGTCGGGCGACATTCACGTCGGTCACTGGTACGCGTTCGCGCCACCGGACGCCGCCGCGCGCTTCCTGCGCATGCGCGGGCACAACGTGCTGTTCCCGATGGGCTTCGATGCGTTCGGCATCAACGCCGAGAACGCGGCCATCGATCGCAAGATCCACCCCGCCGTGTGGACCGAAAAGAACATGGCGCACATGCGCGACCAGTTCCGCCGGATGGGGACCGCGATCGACTGGCGCCGCGAGGTGATCACCTGCTACCCCGAGTACTACCGCTGGAACCAGTGGATGTTCCTGAAGCTGTTCGAGAAAGGCCTGGCCTACCGCGGCGAGGCGCCGGTTAACTGGTGCCCGCGCGACGAGACGGTGCTGGCCAACGAGCAGGTCATCGCCGGCCGCTGCGAGCGCTGCGATACGCCTGTCGTGAAGCGGCAGATGACGCAGTGGTTCTACAAGATCACGAAGTACGCGGATGAGCTGCTGAAGTTCGAAGGCCTCGACTGGCCGGAGCGCGTGCGCGTCCTGCAGACGAACTGGATCGGTCGCTCGGAGGGCGCCGAGATCGCGTTCCCGGTCGAGGGTCACGCCGGCGATGAGATCCGGTTCTTCACCACGCGGCCGGACACGATCTATGGCGCCACGTTCATGGTCCTGGCCCCGGAGCATCCGCTGGTCGCGAAGGTCACCGTGCCCGCGCGCCGCGCCGAGGTCGAGAAGTACGTCGAGCGCGCGCGCAACATGGCCGAGATCGAGCGCACGTCCGCGGAGCGCGAGAAGACCGGCGTCGACACCGGAGCATTCGCGCGCAACGTCTTCACCGGAGAGCGGATCCCGATCTTCGTCGCCGACTACGTCCTGTCGACCTATGGGACCGGAGCGATCATGGCCGTCCCCGGACACGACGAGCGCGACTTCGAGTTCGCGAAGAAGCATGGGCTGGAGATCCGCGAGGTCATCTCGCCCGACGGCAAAGAGCACGCCGTTCTGAGCGAGCCGTACATCGGCGAGGGCGCGATGGTGCGCAGCGGTCCCCTGAGCGGGACGCGCAGCGAGGCGGGGAAGCAGGCCGTCGCGGAGGACGCGAAGAAGCGCGGTATCGGGAAGCCCTCCGTCACCTATCGCCTGCGGGACTGGCTGATCTCCCGGCAGCGCTACTGGGGCACGCCGATCCCGATCGTCCACTGCGACACCGACGGCGCTGTTCCGGTGCCCTACGACCAGCTGCCCGTTGAGCTCCCACGTGATGTCGAGTTCACCGGGCGCGGCGGGTCCCCGCTGGCACGCGTCGCCTCGTTCGTCAACACGACGTGCCCGAAGTGCGGCAAGCCGGCGCGCCGCGACACGGACACGATGGACACGTTCGTGGACTCGTCCTGGTACATGTACCGCTACGTCGATCCCAAGATCGACACGGCGTTCATGAACAAGGCCATCGGCCGCAAGTGGTTGCCGGTCAAGCAGTACACCGGCGGCGTCGAGCACGCGATCCTGCATCTGCTGTACATGCGCTTCATGACGAAGGCGCTTCGCGATCTGGGCGAGCTGCCATTCGACGAGCCCGTGCTGCGGTTCCGCTATCAGGGGACGATCGTCTTCAAGGGTCGCAAGATGTCGAAGTCGCGCGGCAACGTGCAGACGCCCGACGAATACGTCAAGCAGTACGGCGCAGACACGCTGCGGTTGTTCATGATGTTCATGGGCCCGTGGGTGGACGGCGCGGATTGGGACGCCTCCGGGATCGAGGGCACGTACCGGTTCCTGTGGCGCGTGTGGGAGCTGGCGTTGACCGATCCCGCACCGGCGCGCGCGCGCGACGCGGACGTCGATGGTGCGGTGCATCGCACGATCAAAAAGGTCACCGAGGACCTGGGCGACTATCACTTCAACACCGCGGTGGCCGCGATGATGGAGCTGGCCAACACGCTGCAGCACGCCACCGGGACCAGCCGCAATGAGGGCATCGCGACGCTCGTGCTGCTGCTGGCGCCGTTCGCGCCGCACATGACCGAGGAGCTGTGGCACCGCCGCGGGGGTGCGGGATCGGTCCATCAGCAGAGCTGGCCGACATACGACGAGACGGTCGCCGCGCCGCGCGAGGTCACGATCGTCGTTCAGGTCGACGGCAAGGTGCGCGATCGGATCCCCATGGCCGCTGGCCGGCCGGACACCGACGTGCAGCGCGCCGCCCTGGCGAGTCCAAAGGTGCAGGCCGCGCTGGATGGAGCGAAGCCGACCAAGGTGATCGTCGTGCCCGACCGCATTGTGAGTATCGTGACGAGGTGAGCGGGGAGATCAGGTTGGGTGCGTTGTGCGATCACGCACTGGTTGGGCAGGACGGCAAGGTGAGCCTGATGGGGATCTTCCGCAACATCAGCGTGAGCGGGCTGCCCGCGCAGCATCCGCGGATGTTCCTCGTCGCGATCCTCGGTCTCGACGTCGGTGCGCACAACGTCGTGGTGCGTCTGCTGCGGCCCGATGGGCAGCAGTCGATGCCGAATCCGCCGGAGATCTCTGTCCACGCCGTCGCCGGACAGGACGTGAACGTCATTGTCGAGCTCAACAACATGAGCTTCACCGCCTACGGGACACACAAGTTCGAGCTCACCGTTGATGGCGAGGCGGTCGGCAGTCTCCCTGTCTCGATCGTGCAGATGCAGCCGCCCGGGGAGCGCCGTCGCGCGAACTAGTCCTTATAGAGCGAGGGCCTGGACGGGCAGGCTCACGTGGTCTTCGCGGACGGCATCCCGACGGCGAAGCTCAAGGTGGTCGACACCAAGAAGACGACCACTGGCGTCGTGATCGCCACGTACCAGCCCACCTGAGGTCCAACTGCACGATCACGCGCATGATCGCGGTACCTCGTTTTCACAGGCTCCGTCACACGAACGTGTGACGGCCGCGACGACCATGAGGCCTTCCCACGGCGACGCGAGCCAGCCACGCTCGGCAGATGCCCCGGCCGCTTGTCATCGCCGCGCTCGTCGCTGTCGCCGCCGGCGCGTTCGTGCTCGTCGCGCGTGCCCGAACGCCTGCGCCGGTGCCGGTCGAGGTCGTGGAAGCGACACCCGAGCCCACCCCGCCTCCGCTCATCGTGGTGGATGTCGAGGGCGCGGTCGCGCGGCCCGGCGTGGTCAGGCTAGCCTCTGGCGCGCGCGTCGCCGATGCACTTGCGGCGGCCGGCGGAACGACCCCTGATGCCGATCCGGCGGCCCTGAACAAAGCCTCGACGCTGCGGGATGGCGCGCGTGTGTACGTGCCCCGCTACGGCGAGACGCCGCCTGCGGGCAGCGTCGGAAGCGAGTCCGAGCGCAAGATCGACATCAATCACGCCACGCCGGCGGAGCTGGAATCGCTCCCCGGCATCGGGCCGAGCACCGCCGCGCGAATCGTCCGCGCGCGCGAGCTCAGGGCGTTCGCGAAGGTAGAGGAGCTCCAGACGCGCGGGCTCGTAACCGGGCGCGTCCTCTCCGATATCCGTGACCTCGTCACGACGCGGTAGCGCAGGTCGTGAGCGCCCTCTTCCTCTCGCCACTGCTGCCCGCCGCCCTGCTCGCTGTTCTTGTCGCTCTTGCCGGGCGCGCATCGTTGCCACTCGCACTCGCGCTCGGCGCGGTCAGCGCCGTCGGCTGCGCGGCGCTCGCGCTCGCGAGCGCCAACGGGCCGCGCCGGTCGCTGTGGGCGTGCGCCTGCGCATCGGCTGTGGGCGTCTCCCTGCGGCTTGTGCTCGGTCCGGTGCCCGGGGTCGACCTCGCCCAGCTCGTGTCGTTCGATGCGCTTCGCGCGGATCTCGCGCGTCCGCTTCGACTTCTCGTGCCCGAACCGGAGAGCGGCATCCTGCTTGGCATCGTTCTCGGTGAACGCGCGAGCGTCTCGCCGGATCTCGCGTACGCGTTCGCCGTGAGCGGCACCACGCACCTTCTCGCGATCTCTGGTTTCAACATGACGCTCGTCGGCACCGCCGTCGCCCTTGCCCTCCGTGGTCGCGCGCGTCCCACCATGCGTGCTGTCGCGACCGTTGCCGCGATCGTCGCGTACAGCCTGCTCGTCGGTCTCGGCCCGAGCGTCATGCGCGCGGCGCTGATGGCGTCGGTCGCGTCGGTCGGTCTCGCATCGGGCCGCCGCGCAGCGACCGCGAACGCGCTCTGCGTCGCCGTGACGGCGATGCTCTTCGCCGATCCCGCCGCGATCGCGGACCTCGGCTTCCTGCTGTCCGCAGCGGCGACCGCGGGTCTCGTGCTCTGGCAGGCGCCGCTCTCCGCGCGCTTCGCCCTCCTGCCCGGCGTGCTGCGCGAGGGACTGGCGACGACGCTCGCCGCCAGCGCGCCAACGCTGCCCATCGTCGCGGCCGCCTTCGGGCGCGTGTCGCTCGTGTCACCGGTCGCGAATCTCGTCGCGGTCCCGCTGTTCCCGCCGCTCATGATCACCGGCGCGGCGGCGAGCGTGCTCGGCGCGCTCTCGGTCGACGTCGCGCGCCCGGTCGCGCTCGTCGCGTATGGATGCGCGCTGGCGCTGCGCATCGTCGTCGAGACGTTCGCCGCCCTGCCCATCGCGGCGGTGGGCGTTCCATCCGGGCCTGTGACTGGCCTCGTCGTCGGCCTGGTGATCGTCGCTGTGGTGCGTGGCGCGCCGCGGATCCGTGGACAGCTCCGCCTCCCGCGGATCGCGCTGCCATCGATGCACGCGCCGCGTGGCGCTCTCCTCGCGGTGCCCGCGCTCGTCGTCGCGGGCGTGCTCGCGTGGCCGGGAGCCGATCCGGAAGTTCGTGTTCGCGCGCTCGACGTGGGTCAGGGCGACGCGTATCTGGTCGAGCTTGGCGGAGCGATACTGCTCATCGACGGCGGTCCCGATCCCGCGCGCCTCATGGAGGAGCTCGGCGCGAGCCTTCCGCCGTGGCGGCGGCGCATCGATGTCGTCGCTCTCACACACGCGCACCTGGATCACGGCGCGGGTCTGATCGCTGTCCTCGATCGCTACGAGGTTGGCATGACGCTGGAGCCGGTCGGTCTGAACCCGGGTGCCCTGACGGATCTCTGGGCCGCGGGGATCTCGCGCGCGCACGCCGCGCGCCACGCTGTCCGCGCGGGGCAGCGACTACGTGTCGGCGACGCGGTCATCGCGGTGCTCTCGCCGGAGAGCGATCCGCGTGTCGATACGCCGTCCCTCGTGCTGCGCGTCGAGCGCGGTCGCTTCTCGGCGCTCTTCATGGGAGACGCGACCGATGAGGCTCTCGCCGATCTGCTGCTGCACCGAGAGGGTCTTCACTCGCGGGTCTACGTGCCGCCGCACCAGCGTGACGGGACGCACCTACACCACGTGACTGTCGATGGTCTGGCCGAGTGGATTGCGTGGTGGGACGCGCGGGAGGCGAGTGCGTGAACTAGACGCATCCTCCGGGCTAGCCTCGGCGCGCTTTCCAGCTCGACGTGACGCCCCCTAATGTTTCGTTAGCGGTCAGATCGCCGGCCCGACTCGGGTCAAAACCGCCAGACTGTAATCGGCGGCAGTCGCGTCGAGGGCGTTGAGCATCGCGGCATCCTCAGGGAGTCGACGAATAGATAGTCCACTGGAGATGTTCATCCGCTGATCGATCTTCGTATCGTCGCGTCGTGCTCGAGGACATGATTGAACGGCAGCTCCCCATGCACTGTCTGTGTCGGCGCGGAACACCTGAATAGAGGTTCTATCGGTGTCAACCCGCTCCGGCGACGGCCAGCGCGAGGACGGCCAGCACGAGGTTACGCGCGATGACTTCAGGTCCAGATCCGGCTCCGCTCTTAGCGACAGCCAGTCTCCCGAAGCACCCGCATCCGGCTCCACCTAACGAGTCGAGAACTGCCGCTCTGCCTATGAGCACAGAGAAGATCAGGAAGAGAGCAGTACTGAGTGACGCCACTACTTGCACCATGATCCCGGCTAGCAGCAGCGCGCCCATCATGGCCTCAGCCGGGGGAAGTCCCATCGCGATCAGCCCGACCGCCCACGACGGTCCGCCCACCAGACGCCGGACGCTGTCGCGCGTCGCCGCTGGCGAAGCCAGCTTTGCCGCTGCGGCGACCAGCCATACGAGACCGATGGCCACTCGGAATACCTCCGCGAGAACCCACCGCAGATCGCTACTGCCGGGTATTAGGTCGTGGGCCATCACGTCAACAAATCCGAGGACAGCCGACCCTGCCCATGACGAAGCCCAGCCACGCGTAGAGCGTGCCCCAGCCTCCCCACGCCACTGCCGCCGCTATGCCGCAGGGAAGGCCACCGAAGATCGCCGCAACGGCGACGAGGATCGGCGCCACCACGGCAATGATCCAGAACAAGATGCAGTGCATCGTCTGCATCAGGCTGCAAGGTGTCAGCGCCGCGCAGAAGATTACCCAGAGAATGAACAGGATCAGCCCGATGGCTCCGATGATCGCGCCAACAATCCAAACCCACGGGACGGCGATGCAGACTCCGATGACCACCACGACCGCGCCGAGCAGCAGCAAGATGATCGCGAGCACGAGGAGGATCGCGCACGGGGAAATCGATCCGCCGCCTCCGCCACCACTGCCGGTCTTCGGCGTCGAGCAGCTCGTCGTCGCTGTCGACGTCATCACCAGACCGGTCTTTCCCTTGACGCCCTTGACGGTCACATTGGCGGTGTCACCCGGGTTGATCGAAAGGCCACTGATTGTCGCGGTCTTCGTCGAAGCGTCGTAGGCGACTGACCCCACGCCCGGCGTCATAGCCGCGCCGCCGCCGATCGAGACGGTGTAATTACTCGCGTCCTCGGCGGAGGTCTTGTCGACGTCCTGATCGAATGTCACCGACACGCTTCCGGCGCCACTCGCCCCAGTCTTGATCGAGCAACTACCCGTGAGCGTCGGCGCGGTTGCGGGCTGAGTGCAGCCAGGTACCGTGACGTCGACTGTTCGCGTGAACGGTGCGCACGAAGACCCGGGCACGCGAACGGTCACCGTCACCGTGTGGGTCTGCGTCGTGCCGGGCGTGGCGTTCGTGAAGGTGAAAGGCTGAGACGAGGTGCCGCCGGCCACGGATGTGCCACCCGGGAACGTCCAGTCAAAGACGAGGTCGCCAGGTGCGTAACTGCCAGGGTCGACAAAGAGGCCGATTTGTACGGCGGCCGTATCGCAGGGGAGCGTCTGGAACTTGTTGGGGCCGAGCGGCGCGGTCGTGTTCGTCACAGTCCATTCGGTTCCCGCGACAACAGGCTTGGGGCATGTGCACGCCGGAACCTGGAACGGCGGAACCGTCGTGGAAGTGGCGTTGCAACTGATCGTCGGCGAGACGCCGCTGATCAGAGCCTGCACTGTGAGTGTGTAGCTTCCGGGTTTGCTTAGATCGACGACGCCACCGGATGCGCCGTTCCCGGACCAACCTGGATCATTCGACTTGATGGAAGGCGTCAACGTCGGACCGAGCGTCGAGTTCTGCGCCTTCCGCGGCACGGGTGGGCTGACCGATTGGTCGAGCCACTCGAGCGACCAGAGATACGCGCTCACAGGAACTGCCGCCTGGCCCGTTTGCCAGCTCAGCGTCGCGTTCAACGTGGCGACGGCGTTGTTGGGCGCACATCCGGTAACCGTCGGCGTCGCCACGACGAAGGTGGGGCAATCAGGCGGGCACGCGGCCGCGGTGAAGCTCAACGCGACCCCAGGACAGTTCTGGAACGGATACAGGAAGGAAAGCGTCGCCTCGTAGTCGCCCGGATCCAGATCGACGACCTGCGGACCCGCGGGGATTTGGGCAGCTGGTCCAACTACCTGGCCGCCCGGGCATCCGAACGACGGACCCGGAACAACCGGTCCGAATGCGCCACCCGCCAGCTTCTGGCGCAGGCTCCACGTTGCTGACGCAGGGCTTGGCGTCGTCGTAACCGTGACGCTGAGCTCGAAGCGACGCTTCTTTCCTTGTCCGGTGACCACGACGCAGCCTTTGTCCGTCGCCGACGCGCCCGAGGCGCTTGGGCAGGTCGGGGCACACTGGACTTTGATCGGCAGCGGGAAGGGACCGCATTCGTTTGGGGGTGGAACGATCCGAAGCCTGGGGACGTAGTTACCAGGTGGGTAGTTGTAGGGCGGCTCGACGTGGTTGAAGACCGTATTCGCCGTGGTCGTGTTATTGGTGACCGTGAAGACCGCTCCGGTCGCGCCCCCATGGTCATAGTCGAAATAGAACTGCGTCGACTGCCCCGGCACGAGACCGATCTGTGCCGATAGGGTGACCGGCTGGAGTGGCGGGTTCCCGATGCACTGACCCTGCGCGGCACTTACGACCGCTCGTACGCACTGCGTGCAGGGCAGCGCCAACGTCTTCGTGTCCCTGCACGCCGGATCCTGGTCGCACCAGGCTTCGACCAGGATCTTGTCCTCGCAGCTGGTCGGCACCGTGACTGGGAGCTCGATGGTAGCGCCCGTCGCGCCGACAGCTGTGGGCGGACTCTGCCCGGTGTGGTCCGTTCTGACGACGACGTTGCCACCAGGACAGTTCGCGAGCAAGACGGCGACTCGGATCGCGATCGGGTTCAGACCCGCGACGATGGAGTCGATGAAGTAGATCTGGACGGAGCAGTTAGGCAACGCCTGTCCTCATGTACGAGAGCCTCACGGTTCGGTGACCGCGAAGTAATAGGTGCTTCCACCGACGACCCGCTCGTTGAGCCGCTGCATCACGTCGAGACGGTACATGTCGCCAGCCCGGGCATCGCGCGCTGGTGTCCAGGTGAACGCCGCGGTCACGCGGGAGTTGCCGGCGAGGCTCAGTGCGAACGTAGGCGCCGCTGACTCTCCCAATACGTAGCAGCGGTCAGGTACCAGCTCCGCGAGCTTGCGCAGCCGATGGATCCCCAGATCCACATCGGCCCGCAGCTCCTTCGGCTCGGAGATCAGCTTGCGGTACTCATCGATATTGCCCTGGAGCGCCTTCCACCACTGACTCCATTGGCGGCGCGCAGGTGGCGGGAGCTTGTCGGTCGTGGTCCGCGTCCAATCTCGCAGCTCGAGCTTCGCGCCCTTGCCCAACCCGCCAAGCATCATCGAAAGCTCGCCCCTGAACGAGCGTCGTTGGAAGATGATTTCGAACCTCGCCTCACGCCTGAAAGGGTTGTGCACATCGAGCATGAATGTCTGCGGCGGCGGACCACCGCCCGCGGGAGGTGTCGGCTTCGTGCCCACAGCGACCACATGCAGGTTGCGATGCGCGGCGTGACGATCACTCATCGTAAGGAGATCAAGAGAGCTCTGAGTTGACGTGAGCTGGTCCAGGGCGGAGATCGTTGTAGCGAACGCCGCCGCGCAAACGTGCACGTGCGTTGCAGGCAAGGCGAGCGGCGTCAGGTCGACATTGAAATCCACCACGCGCGCCATGCGCGCTGTCAGCGCGCCGTTCACGGTCCTGTATGGCGTCGTGAAATCCCCGGCCCACCACTGGCTGCCCGCGAGCCAACCGGCCGGACGATTGGGATTGTCCCCCGCGACGATGTGCGTGGCGTAGTTGGTCGGCAGGACCGGCAACCCGAGCGCGGCATCCGTGATCAGAAGGAGCGTCCTCACATCACCGCTCGCAACCTCGGTCAAGCTGCGGTTGTGCACCTGCACGAAGATCCGATTCGTGGCGGGATCGGTGGTCTCGATGTTCCCCGTGTCGACGTAGTCCCCAACATTGACGGCGAAGTCGAGCAAGTCCGGCGGCGAGCCGACCGCGGGTAGCCCGACGAGGGAAGGGCGTCGCACCTTGATGTCGGCGCTCATCCAATGCCACACGTTGAAGCCCGCTCGAGTCGGATCCTGATGGTTCTCCACCCAGGGGCGCCGGCTTCCTCCCGAGACCCGGCCCGCGTCGGCGGTATTCACGCGCAGGTAGATCTCCGGAGAAGGCAACGCTGCCGCGTCGATCTCGATTTCCCACAGACCCCGGCCGTGCGTGGCGGCGCGGAGCAGGCGTGCCCGAGAGTGCACCGCGAGATCGGTCACGGCTGCCTCGGGAAGCCCTTGCGAGAAGAGCGCCCAGGTCCAGGTTATGGCGCCGGTCTTCTGTCCGCGCCAGACGCCGACATCGCTTCCGACGAAGACGATGCTCGTGTTCGCAGGGTCAACCGCAACCCCGTGACAAGGAACGTTCAGCGTGATGCCCGCCGCATTCAGATTCGTGTCGTTCCAGGTCGTGGCCGCGCCGCCGGCAAAGAAGAAGATGTGCGAGCCGCTACTTCCACCGAGCGCCGCATACACGCTCCCGGTCGCGGCGTCGGCCACCGCGAGCGCGGTAATGACGCGACCTGCGGGCAACCCAGTCGTCGGAAGAGCCGTTATCGAGAAGGGGCCGCCGCTTCCGCCGGTGTCGTCGAACCGCCATACCTGGTTGCGCGTCGAGGCGAACGTGCGCGTTCCGGCTGCGAACGCGATCGCCGTGACGGGACTGGGAGGGGTGCCGCCGCCGGTCCATAGGACGGTCGGTGCGGCATCGTCGAGAACGTCCTGAGTGAGATTGCTCCCACCGGCCGCATACGGATTCGTGCCGGTCGGCAGGGTCACCCACGATGCGCCCCAGTCGCGCGTATACCAGAGGCGATTCGTCCCGAATGCCGCGACGGTCGTTCCCGCGTTGTCGGCTGCGGCAAGTGGTCCGTAGAACCCCGTGCGACTGTCCTCGACGTTGACGGCGGTCTTCTGCGCCAGTGTCGGCGCCGCGCCAGCAGGCGGGAAACCCAGACCGCTCCATGAGAGCGCGCCTGCACCGCCATCGATCGCGACGGAAAGGCCGGGCTGAAAAGTCGGCAGCGTAGCCCCGCCGCTCCACGTTCCCGCACGCACGTACTGCCGCATGACGCGGTACTGATTGTTCGGGTCGATAGTCACCCCCCCGCCGTCGCCACGCGGCGATTCGAACCAGGCCGGCTCGCCGCGGAAACGCACGGTGCCGTTGTCTTGGGAACCCGCCAAGACGACGGCATCTGTGTCGGGCCGCTGCGCGATGTAGTTCATCTCCGTGATCGCGAGCCCAGTGTTGCGAGGTAAGAAGGTGCCGTTGGCCCCCGTGGCTGAGGAGAACGTTCCGCCATCGCACCCGATCCACACCGGTGTCGCGAGCGCATTGCTCGGGAACGCGATCGCGTGACCATCGGCATGGATGTTGAGTCCGCGGTACGTGGCATCGGCCGAGGGCGTCGCAGTGTTGGTGAAGCCGAAGCTTGGGGTCGCCCCACCCGTGCCGGTCAGTCCGCCACGCCAGAGCGAGAGGTTGTATTGACCGCTCGTGAACGTGAAGTCACCAGCGACCCAGACAGAGTCCGCGGTACCCGGCTCGATCTCGACAAAGAGGTCGTACCAACCCTGGCCGCCGGCAACGACCGCGCTGACACCAGCACTGTTCGCCGGCATTCCACTGACTTCGACGAATGCCGTGGTACCCGGCGCGAGGCGGAACAACCGTCCTGCCTGCGTCAGCGCATACACGACCCGCTGGGTGGCGGCTCCTCCCGGAACACGCGTTGCCGCGAGCGTGACCCACTGCCCGGCTGCGGCGACGACACCGGTGAGCTGCGTCCATGTGGTCGTTGAGGGGTCGAGCATCCACACGACGCCGCCCGCATACGCGACGTAGTAGCGACGATCAGCGCCGGTGCTCGCCGCGGCGAGATCAGTTGCGCGCAGGTCGGCCGGAACTGTCGGCGGTGTCAGCGCGGTCCAGGCAACGCCTCCGCCCGCAGGCCGCGTAAAGAGCCCGTTGCTGGCGCTGGCATAGACCGTTGCCGGCGTGTCGGCATCGATGATGACGCGCGAGATCCAGCGACCTGCGAGGTTCGTCGCTTCGAGCGTCCAGGCAGGTGCGCCCCCACCGGTCGGCGGGCCGAAGCGTCGAATTCCGACGCCGAGGTATGAATCCGCTGACTGATTCGACTCGCCCGTGCCGACGTAGATGACATCTGCGGCCGCCGTCGCCCCAAACTGGACCGCGAGTGCTCCGACCGCAAGTGAGTCTGCCTCGGTCGGCTGCGGTGAACCGCTCGCGAAGTAGTCGTCGATCGGTACCCAACTCGCCCCCGAGTCCTCGGTACGCCAGACGCCACCATTAGCGGAGCCGGCGTACACACGCGTGCCGCTCGGTCCGACAGCAAGCGCAGTGATGCGCCCACTGACCGCGGGGTCGGTGGTCGCCTGACCAAATGCAACCACGGTTGGACCGATGGGTGTCCAATTCACGGCCGTCGGCGCAGCACCGGGCGGGGCCGGAGGGGCCTCGCCGCGCCGTTCATCACGTTCGCGCTCGATGCGGTGACGAAGACGTGACGCTTCGAAGTAGATGCCTGTCCTTAGGGCGCCTTTGCGGTCTACTCGCGTCGAGTAGAAGTGCGCAAGGCGCTCGTCCCGCTTGTCTTGTTCTCCGCCAAGCACCCGCCCACCGTCAGCCTTTGCATATCTGGGGGATCGCTTAGTTGAACTCCTCGCGGGACGCTTAGGCGGCCTGGGCATTGAGTGCTTCTCCTCCGGCATCCGTAGCGACGGATATTTTGGGAGACGCTCCTCGAACTCTTGCTGGGATTTCGCGATTACCTCTACACGCCACCCCCGGCGTGAGCTGATCGCGGTCGCACTCATGACGCTCAGACAGGAAGCTCGACAACGTCACAGACGGCCGTTGACCAACCTCGTGCGCAAGAGACTGGACGAAGGCGAGAGTGCTCGCTCTTGCTTTGGGACTCCTCGCATCTTTCGACATGCCGCGTGAACTACTCCCGCCCGCCTCCGGAACGCCGAAGACTTCAGGCCGACCAGCGAGGTCGAGCATCAGTCGGCGCATCGGCGGACACTCGGGGACTCAATACTCATCTACTGCAGCCTTCTTCCACTTCGCAAGAGCCGAACCCCCGTGGACGCTAAGTCAGGTCTTGGTCAATGGCGCCAGCCGCCTCAGTGCGGATGACACGGATGCCGTTCTTCGCTGAGTCCTTGCTGCTGTAAGCCTCGGACTGAGCCACGATTTCGCCCGTTCGTTGCGCGGAAGCGAAAGCGGAATTTGCTGGGGTCGGCTTTGTCCTTAAAGATCTCGAACTGCGCCTTGTCTGCCACGTGAGCCCTCCCCGCCTGGATTTGAGCATCGGTGTACAGCGATGAACGCCGCTTGACAACAGCCTGATGATTCTCGTCCGCTCGCGAGGCGGGCCACGATTCGCGAGAAAACCGGCGGCGGCACCGAACGAGTTAAGTGGCGGCCGCCAAAGTTGAGCGAACGGCCGTTCTACAATGCCAGCTAACCGCTCAGAATTGCAGGAGCCGTGAGCAGGGGTCTCGCTGACTGCCTTCGCTACGACAAGTGGGGGAACCTGCGCTTGATGGATGCGTGCCTTGCTCTGACGGATCAACAGCTCGACTTGCGAGCTACGCCGTCGTCACGCTCGGTGCGCGAGCTGGAGGTGCAGTACCTCCTCGGGACACGCGGCATCGGCCTTCGCGAGTGTACGAAGATGTTCGCGACGGCGAACGCGGAAGACCCAGCTACACCGCGTGCAGCCGCAGCCTCTCAGAGACCAACCGCTGTCGCGGTCGCGCCCATACGCCGATCGGTTGACTAGGCTGCCTCGATCACGACAAGCGCCGATCGTTCGACCCGAGCGCCGAGTTGCCGGTACGTGCGGTCGAGCTCACGCAAGCCGTCGAAGGTCACGCGGGTACGAATGAGGAGGTTCGGGTGGCCGAACAGTTCTTCGACGCGTGACTCCTCGCGGAGGAGGAACAGCGGGAGCTGCTGGAACCTCGGCGCCTCACGGTCGCCCGCGAGGGCCATTCGGCGCACTGCCTCGTCATGGGCCCGAACGCGCTCGTCGAGCTGGGGGCGACGCTCCGGATCGGGCAGGTCGACCAGCAGGTAGGCCTGGTAGAGCGGCGAGATCAGACTGCGTCGGTTCTTGTCCACCAACCCACGATCCTGGAGATTCGTGATCCAGTCGCGCGCACTCTGACGGGTCGCCTCGTAGCCGCGAGCGCGCAGCTTCGACGCCACCTCTGCAGGCTGGGCCCCGCCGTGATCGGCCAGCACGCGGTGGGTCGCGTCGAGCATCGGATAGTTCGGTCGGTTATGGGACCCGCCCAATGTTCCTCCCTGCCGTGGCGACGGAGAAAGATGGTTTCTTCGTCGCAAAACCCATGCACGACGATGATAAATGGCGACCGCCCTAGGGCGGCATGCCACTATTTCGGGGACATCGCCGACCTAGTATTTGTCGACTTGCGACGGTAAGATGGCGTTTGTCCGTCGGTCGAGCAGGCGCGTCGTGGAATGGGTGGTACCGGAATGGCCAATGTGGGCAGTCGTTCCAGGTCTTGGCGCCGAACCTGGTTATCCACACGCTGTGGACAGATGAGCTGCGTCAACTGCCCCGTACACTCGCCGCTTCACGCGGGGGGAGTGGGGGTGGGGGCCACATGGGGAGCGGTGTGCTGATGGCCGAGACGCGCGCGCCGACCGCACCGGAGGCCACGGCCGTGGCGGCATCCGATCTTGCGCGGATCTTGGTCATCGCAGATGAAGCTGCTCAGCAGCAGCAGCCGCTCGCACCCAGAGATCTCAGCGCTTTGTGTTATCTCCTCGGGACTGATCCGGACGCAGAGGTGCTCGGTTGCGCTTATCAGTACCGATTCAGCCCAGGGCCCACGTCCGGAGAATTCGAGATCGACCTTGCCCAACTCGAGGCGTCGGGGTACGCGGAACGGCACTCCCCGCTGACGGTATCCACGCGCGGCCGCGCGTGGCTAGACGAAGCCAGCAGGGCAACCGCTGTCGTGGAACTGCGAGCAATCGCGAAGCGGGTCTTACCGCGGTACTTGGTCGACCGCGATCTTGTCGAACGCAGCGTGCGGCGCAGTCAAGAGATCACGCAGCGTGCGCTTGACCGCGACCTCGCGGAGATGCGCGAGTTGGAGCGGCCCGCCACGACCTAGCTGCGCCGGCTGCCCTCGGTGGGAAATGCCTCTGAGCGCAGCCACTTCCTCAGTTGCTCCGCCGCCTCCTCGAACGATGTGTCCCAACCGCCCGGCTGGGTGGTGACTTCGGCAGGAAAGTTGTTGGCGCCCTGCACCTCCGTCCACAGGCCGCGGAGGATGGGTTCGAGCTTGGCTTTGTACGCATCGTCGCACGCTCGGGCGCGTGCCTCACCTTCTTGGTCCCGGATCAGCCCATGGATCTCCTCGAGGAACTCCGGCGGAACGAAGAACAGGACGACCTGAATCTCCCGCATGTACTCGAGGTGCAGGTCGCGCTTCGTACCGCTCTCCCACTCCACGCCGTGTCTTCGGCGTAGGTGCGGCAGCAGCTCAAGCAGCGAGTACCCGACACGCGCGGATTGTCGAGGCGCCGGCGTATCGCCGGACTTGCGATCGTCGGTGAATGTGACGACCTGGCCGTCGCCACTCCAGAACATCCTCGTGCGGTAGGCGAATTGGTCGACGACGGGTGTGTCTGTCACGTCGGTGATGACGCGACCCGGTGAACGGCCCACCCACTCGATGCCGACTGCGGCCGTGACCGCCTTCATACGCTGGCGCAGGCGGATGCTCCCAGCGCGCCGCAGCTCACGCAGCTCGGTGAGCGCGGCTTCCGGCCACCCCGCGACGCGCAGCGCGCAGCCGATGGGCTCGTACAAGCGGCGTTCGCGCAAACCGGTGTACAAGCGATGCAACAGCGGGTCCGTCTGGTCAATGGAGCCGAGCAGTTCGGCGTCGGTCATCTCGTCGAGGTCAGACGGCGCGGTTCCCGTGTTGGCGCCGGTTTCCGGCGCGCGATCGGTGAGCCGCTGCATCGCGAGGATGAGCATCTCCTGTACCGCGCGGTTCGTGCGGTGGTAGTACATCGCGCGGTAGGCCATGTCGCGGGTGGAGAGCATGCGCTCGACAGCCGGTGCCACGTGCTGCTCGAGCTTGAGAGTCCAACGCGACGCGCCGCCCGGCTCTGGGTCCCCCGACTTCCATGGCTGCTCCGCGTTGGAGTACAGGTACTCACGCTCCGACGCGGAGACCTGTGCCAGGGTGAACGCTGCGATCATCTCTCCGGGCTCGACGCCGATCGGCACGCCGGTGTGAAACGCATCGCGGCGCAAGTAATCAAGGCGGTCCACGTCCACGTCGGCTTTCACGATGCTGCCGAGGAACGTCCAGGGCTCGAGTCCACTGGATGGTTCCTGCGCCTGCGCCAGCGCCGCGACGTTGGCTGCGAGCACCAGCGCCGCCTGGGGGTCGTCGTCTCGAATCTCCGCGAACACTTTGAACAGGAAGAGCTTGATGTCGCGTTGATCGGACTTGATGATCGTCAGGCTGCGCTCCTCGTGGCGCTTGCCGAGCGCGGGCTCGCGCTTCTGATACTCCTCGTGCGTGTGGCTATAAGGCCCGTGCCCTACGTCGTGGAACAGTCCGGCGAACATCACCGCAAGCTTGGTGGCGACACCCAGCCCCGGCCACTCGGGCTGGCGTCCCTCGCGGAGGCGGGCGTTCCGCTTGTGCGCGAGCGTGTCATGGGCTTGTCCGGCGAGCCACATGACACCGACGCTGTGCTCGAACCGCGTGTGCGTTGCGCCAGGAAACACGAGCTCGAGCCCGGAATTCTGGCGGATGGATCGTAGGCGCTGGACGGCGTGCAGATCCATCGCCTGTCGCAGCAAGGGCGGCAGCGAGAGGTGCCCCATCACGGGGTCCTGGTAGCTCCCCCATCCGCGCGGGCGCGGAGTATCGGTGAGACCTTCCCACACCGGGTGGTCACCGAACCCCACGCCGCTGCCCACTACTTGCCCGCTCGTCATCCCTACCCCCAGCTCGCCTTCGCGGACCGAACCGTCGAGCGACGACAGTAATGCTTGGCTTTTCTTGAGGTTGGGGCGTCGCGCCAGGAAGTCTCTCGCGCAGCGCACCGGCAGCCGTGCGTGCCAGTTTGGCTCTCCACGCTCGACTCAGCGCACCGCGTCCGCTGGGCGCGGCCAGCGACAGCCCGAACGTCCGAGCGCTTGACAGTGCTACTACTACTAAAGCGCACTAGACCCAGGTAGCCACCGAGCGTCAGGCGTGCAGGAGGAAGGGTGACGCGCATCGCGGTGATCTCGCCCGGGCGTGCACGTGGTGATCTGGCTGCGGCCTATCGCGACGTTCAGGGCTACATGCCACGTGTGGGGAAGCTGGTCCAAGTCTGCAGCTTGCGTCCGCAGTGGGTGCGCCTCATGGGCGAGGGCATGCGCTTCACACTCGAAGCCGGGACGCTCTCTCGCGCGGAGAAGGAGCTGCTGGCGGTCGCTACCTCACGCGCGGGGGCGTGCGCGTACTGAATGCAAGCCCACAGTTTGTTCCTGCAGGCTGCAGGAACCCGACCAGGAACGATCGCCCAGATCATCCGCGACGGCGATGCGGCCGCCGTTTCGCCCCGCGAGATCGCCCTGATCCGCTACGCCGACCGCCTGACCCGCGCGCCCGCCACATTCGACGGACGTGAGCGTGCGGCGGTGAGCAGGTTCTTGACTGACCAGGGCGAGGTGGTCGAGGCGGCCACGGTCGTCGCGGGCTTCAACTTCGCGAACCGCGTCGCCGACGGGCTGGGTGTGCCGTGCGAGATCCCGGACATGATCGATGGTCATCGCATCGTTGGGCGTCTGGCGCGCTGGGCGGTGAGCACGGCGATGCGCGTCCGGATGAACTTCGCTCCGCTCGACCTTCGGTCTGACGAGCCGGCGGAGGTGCTCGCTACGCTCTCGCACCAGTTGCGTGAGAGCGGCGCCGGCCCGCTCCCCTCCTACTTCGCGCGACTCGCTGTGCGGCCGCACATCCTGGCTGGTCAGGCCGCGCTCACGCGCGCGCTGCTGACCGCCTCGAGCGTGCCCCGACGCCTGCGTTTGGCGATTCAACTCTTAACGGGGACGATCAATGGCGACGGCGAGGCGACCGCGACCGCGGGGGACGCGCTCGGCGGTGCGCCGGAACTCCGTCGGTGCGTCGCTGCGATCCTCCGCGGCGATGCGATCGCTCCTGACGCGATGCGATGGGAGGCCCTGCGAGAGGCGCGGCACTTGGAGTTTGCGCGCGACCTGACGCGCAGCGCCAGCACGACGACTGATGCGCAGGTCCTGCGACTCAAGCAGCTGGGCACGACCGACGTAGAGATTCTCGACCTCGTGCTGCTGACCGCGGCGCAGAACGCGGCCAACCGGCTGAACGTGGCGCTGGCTCGATGAACCCCGCGCGCGCACCCTACGCCCTGCGCCTGCCCAACCCGGGCAAACACCTGTATCCGCCTCCGCTCACCGACATCGAACCCTCGGTCGCGAGCGCGCTCCTCGCAGAGGCGCCGCAAGGCGGGGTTCGCGCCCAGCTGTACATCCACCTTCCCTTCTGCGCCACCATCTGCACGTTCTGCCCGATCTACAAGTTTGAGCTACGAAGTGCCGGCGCCGTCGACACCTACCTCTCCGCGCTGACCACCGAGCTGCGTGACCTGAGTCAGCGCGCGCTCATCCGGGCCCTGCGCGTCGAGAACGTCTACTTCGGCGGCGGCACGCCCTCGGTCGTTCCCGACCATCACCTCGCGGCGCTCGTCGCGCTGATCCGTCGCTCGTTCGACGTGAGTCCCGCGGCGCAGTGGACGTTCGAAGGGCACGTGGGCTCGCTGACAAAGGACAAGCTCCGCTTCGTGCGGTCGCTGGGATTTGATCGCGTGAGCACTGGTGTGCAGACGTTCGATCCCACACTGCGCGCCGCGCTGAACCTGACGCCCACCGAAGCCGACATCCGTCGCTGCGTTGACGACGCGCGCGCGGTCGGGCTGACGCATTTCAACCTCGACCTCATGTACTCGCTGCCGGGCCAGGACGAGCGTGCCTGGGAGCAGGACCTCCGCACGACGGGGGACATCAATCCGCAGGGCGTGGACGTGTACGAGACGGTGGTAGCACACGGCACACAGCTGTACGGGGAGGTTGCGCAGGGTGCGCGGCGGGTCGAGCCCGATCCGCGCCGCCGCGCTGCCCAGTACACCCTCGCCGAGGAGGTCCTCGCTAGCCACGGCTACCGGCAGCGCAACCTCTTCGTCTGGGACCAGCCCGGTTACGAGAATCGACTGCTCGGCCGTCAGAGCGAGCTCCGCGATCAGCATCTGCACATCGTCGGCGCGGGCCTGTCGTCCTACAGCCTGCTGAACGGGCGGCCGTTCATCAACGCGATCGGCCGCAAGCGGTACTTCGATCAAGTCGCCCGCGTTGGCCATGGGATCGCTGCGTACCACGATCCGACCCCGCGGCAACGCATGGAGCGCTTCATGGTCATGTCACTCGAAGACTTCACGATCGACGCACGTCGCTTCACCGCGTCCTTCGGGCAGGACGTAGAGGACGCGTTCGGCGCGCAGCTCGACTCGTTCGCAGACCGCGGCCTCCTCACGGCGAGTGGGGACGGGTACGACCTCACGCCACGAGGGCGCGCCTGGGCATCGACCATGGCGGCCGAGTTCTTCGATGCGCCCGTGATCGCGGAGATCCTGCGCACGCGACTAGCCGGCCGACCGTTCTATCCGCTCACGCACGAAGAGGCGATCGAGTTCCCGCTCTTTGCCCTATTCCATCCGCAGCTGATCTTCCCTGCCAGATCCGACCTGCGGCTGTTCGCCCGCTACCTCTGGTATCTGTTCCGACACGAGCGCGACTGGCTGCGACGGCTCGTGGCCAGTGCTCGAGTGGCTCTCCTCGTGTACGGCCCACCCGATCTCGGCAGGGTGCTGCCCGGCACACGAACCATGCGGCGCGCGCGCCGCGACGCCGATGCGCCGGAGAGCGCACGTGCCGTCCGCCTCAGCTGACGCCGGGGCCGCGGTGGTTCAGATCGGTGCACGACCAGCTCATGCACGGGACGCCTTCGCGCTCGGAGCGCTGATTCTCGCTGGCATCGTTGTCGCGTGGTGGTCCGGTTGGCCCTGGCTGTTCACGAACCTGCTCATCCTCGCCGGTCCACTCCTGTATCTCGTGCGGCAGCCAGCGGTGCGCCGCGGGATTCGATTCGAGTTCGTGCTGCTGCTCGTGTTGCTCGCGGTGGTCGCGTTCGATTCGCTCGCCGAACGGTACGGTGGCTGGCGCGCGCACAGCCTGCTCCCACGACTACCGGCAGAGATTGCGTTCGAGGAAGCACAGTGGACGGCGCTCTACTTCCCGCTAGTGCTTGCCGTCCATCGCCGCTTCTTCGCGCGCGTTGTGCCACCGGTCCGACCCGCCGCTCGCGGCTTGTTGGAAGGAGCGTTCTTCCTTGCCATTGGGACGGCCCTCGCGCCGTTCGCGCAACCGCTCTTCGTCGACTACGTGTACCTCAAGGCGGGTCTCGCGCTTGAGCTGCCCGTCATCGCGCTGGCCATCGCGCTCGATCGGCGCCTCATCGGTGAACTCGTGCGCGTGAGCGCGGCGGCCGCGGCCTTCGTGTTCGTCTACGAACTCCTCGCGCTCGAGCACGGGTACTGGTCGTTCGCTGGGACCTACATCGGCAGTCTCCAGGTCGGGCCGTACGTGTTTCCGTTCGAGGAGCTGTTGTTCCTCGTGGTCTTGAGCGCACCTGCCGTCGTCAGTGCCGCGTTCATCTTCAACGCTGGGCCGCGCCCATGGGAGTTGTGGCACAGCCTTGTCGAGCGCCTCCCCGCGTCGAGTGCGCAGCTGTCAGCGCGTGTCGCCGACGGTGTGCTGCGCGCCAGGGTGATGCGAGCGCGCAGCAGCAGCCGCCTGCCATGACCGGTGCGGACCCGCCCGACCCCGTGTACGTGATCGGCGCTGGACCGGCGGGACTAGCCGCGGCGCTCGCTCTTGCGCGAGGCAGCATCCCCGTGCGCGTCGTTGAGCGCGCGGGCCTGCTGGGTGGCAAGGTCAACAGTCATCGCGCGCAAGACCGCTCGCTCGAGCATGGCGTACACGGCTGGTGGGTCAACTACATCAACTTCGATCAGCTCTTGCGCTGGGCTGACGTTGATCCGTCTGCGGCGCTCGTCGAGGCGAGGTCGAGTACGTTGGTCGAGCCCAACGGCACGCGGCATTCCCTCACAACACTGGCGACGGATCTTCCGAGTCCACTCTTCCTCATCGTGCAGTTCTTTCGTGCCCCGTTCCTGTCGAAGCGCGACTTCTTCAGTCTGTTCTCCTTCTTCATCCACACCTTGGCGTTCGACCATCGCACCGACTACGGGAGGTACGACGATTTCTCCTTCCAGGCGCTGATGGACTTCTGTGGCGTGTCGCCCACTGTTCAGCGTCTGCTGCTCACGCCGTTCATCCTGTCGTTCGACTTCACCACGCCCGACCGCGTATCGGCGGCCTGCGGCCTCAGCGGCTTGCAGCTGTACATGATCCGAGACCAGCGGTCGGCCTTGGCGCGGTGGGCGCGGGGGCTGCCCGCGGAGGTGCTCTTTGCCCCGATCGGTCGAGCGATCGCCGCTCGCGGTGGCGAGCTCCGGTTCGACACCGCACTGCGCAGCGTGCGGGTCGAGGACGGTCGGCTGACGGGCGTGCACCTGTCGGTGAGCGGTGCGCCTGCCGTCGAAGCCGCCTCAGAAGTCGTGCTGGGTCGGGTCCCCACCGCGTCAGTGCCGAGCCAAGGGTTCGTCCCCGTGACCACATCCGGCGGGCCCGTCATGGTCGGGCGTGTCGGCTCGGCGGTGCGCGCCCTGAGCGCGATGTGCACACACCAAGGCTGCACGGTGGCCTGGGATGCGGCCGCGAGCGGGTTCAGCTGCCCCTGTCACGGTGGGCGCTTCGACCAAGCGGGCGCGGTCGTCAATGGACCGCCGACGCGTCCGCTGCGCGCTGTGCGATCGACGGTCGAGGGTCCGGACATCGTTCTGTGGGGTCCATCGGCCCCGCGGGCGGAGCCGTGCTCCGATGTGATCCTGGCGACTGACCTCGCGTCAGCGCAGGCCGTTGTGGCCGAGAGCGTGGACCTGGCGACCCGGTTGCGACACGACATCGGCCACCTCGACACCACACCGGAGCTGATCGTCCGGCTCTGGTTCGATCGCTCCTGCGATCCACTACCGGAGATCGAGTCCGCGTTCACTCCCGAGTTTGCGGTCATCGACAACTTCTTCCGGATCAACAGCTTCGACGCGCAGATCGACGCTGAAGGCACCGTCATCGAGGTGCAAGGCTACCGACCCGACGCGTTGTTTGGAGCCAGTGATGAGACCGTGCTGGACACGGTATTCGCCGATCTCGCGCACATCAGTCACGGGTACCGACGGGAGGCTCTGCGCTCGTACACCATCAATCGCTTCCAGCGACTGTTCACCCGCTACGGACCTGGACAGCATCCCTTCCGGCCCGGGGCGGAGTCGGGCACGCCAGGGCTGTACCTTGCCGGGGACTGGACCCACGACGAGCGTGGCGCATGGATGATGGAACGCGCCGTGGTCTCCGGGTTCCAGGCGGCGAACGCCGTACTCCGGCGGCGCGGGCGCCCGGAGGTTCCGGTCCTGCTCCTTCCCGCCGAGAGCGTCGTCCTGCGCGTGGCCCGTCTGATCGCGCTCGGCATTCGCCTCACCCTGCTACGGAGGTTACCGATGACCGCCGAACCCACCGCACACGAACTCCATCACCACATGGAAGGAGATCACGCCATCTTGGGATGGGTCGCACTGTGCGTGGCGGCCGGGAGCTTCCTCGCGCTGCTGTCGACCGAACTGCGTGGGCTGCTGGCGATCTGGCCCGTGCTGTTCGGGCTCATCGGCGTGTACTTCTTCCTCCACACCGAACCCGACGTGCGCTACCGCTACGGTTCGTGGCTGCGCGCCTGGGCCGACCATGGCACGCTCGATCACCGGCTCATGAACGCAGGTGCGGCCGCCGTCAGCGTCGCGGAACTCGGGCGGGTGCATGGGTACCTCACGGGCGCCTGGTCGGACGCAGCGTTTCCGACCGGTCTCGTGGTTGGGGGCGTGCTCATCCTCAGTCACCACCACGGCGATGCGGTGCTCATCGAACGGCAACACCAGATCATGGGTGCGCTCGGGATACTCACCGGCTTCACGTGGCTGGGAGCGCGGCTGATCCCCTCGCTGCTCGGGCTCAGCTACGCCTGGCCGCTCATCTTTGCCGTCCTCGCGTTCGTGTTCATCACCTACATCGAGCACACGCACGACGCGATCGAGGACGGCCACGATCACGCCGGCGAGCACGCGCACGTGGACGGGACCCCGAGCGCATCGCACGACCACTAGCGGCGCGACGTGTTGGCCACCACAGGCGCTCGACCCGATGGCCGCCAGTCCTCCGGTGCGCCTGGCGACCGGGGGCTTGATCGACGCGCGCGTCGCTCACCGACGCGTCCGGTCGGAGCTCGCCTTCATCACGGCTCGTCCTCGGCGAAGGCACCGTAGTGCAGGTAGAAGCCGCCGAGGCCCAGCATGAGTCGCGCTCCGATACCACGGATCGCGTGCTCGACTGCGCGGAGTTCATCAAAGCGCGCAGTGGGTACCGGGACGGTCATCGATGGCATGTTCGGACCACGGACGTGCAGCGGCGCCCATCCTTCGGCAGCAGGACGACATGCACGTCCGTCGCGATCGCTGCCGCCAAGCCGAAGAGCAGCTCCAACGCGTGCGCACGAGCGTCCGCCGCGGCGGGGCTCATTGCTTCGTCCGCGCCCGACGCGGGGCGACGAAATCCACGTGCGCCGGGGCGGGAATCCGCTGCGCGGCATCTCCGGCCTCATCCGTGATCGAACTAGGCACGACTGCCCGCCTGGCGATCAGCAGTCGGCGCCGACCACCGGCTCGCTTGCTCGTTCGATGAATCCGTCACGTCGCAAGCCGCGTCTAGTGCGACTTGCACGGACGCACTAGCGTGCCGCTCGTGCCACGGACGACGCAGCCTCCGTCCGAGCACGGTGGCCCACCTCGGCGAGGGTTCGCCCCCGAGCCCACGCCCTCGGGCGCGTCCGAGCGAGTGGTCCGCCTGACGCTCGTTCGTCGATGGTCCTGCGAAGGCTGTCATGAACCGATCGCCAAAGGCCAGCCAGCCTACGTGCATATCCAGGTCGGCCAGGCGCATAACCGTGTCTATCACGAGCAGTGCGAGCCGCCTCCGCGGCGCTAGGCAAGTTCACCTGCCCCATCGATCACGGCCCGCCGGGCCTGCCTCGGTCCCCCTTGACAGGCGCATAAGTACGCTCTAGTAACACTTGACTTCGTGCTTCTGGGGCGACCTTTGGGGAGGAAGCGATGAGCGCGCGCACGAGTGCCGACGCGGTCGGGTCACGCATTCACCTACTCGATGTCGGCGAGAAGCAGTACGGCGACTCGATCTTCTGTCAGCTAGGCGACAAGCAGATCCTCATCGACGGCGGCCACCTCACGCTGCGAGGTCGACGATGAGGACACTCGGGCTGGCTGAGCTGGTGCATCCGCTGTCCGTGGACACGTTCATGTCTAAGTACTGGCAAAGGAAACCGTACGTGCGCCACGGTTCGCTAGAACGGTTCAAGGAGATTGCCACAATTCCGGCGCTCCGCAGTATTGAAGCAATCTTGGAGGTGTGGCGCGGTACCGCGGAGGCTTGGCCACCGCGGACCACCAAGAATCCAGTCATTACGGCTGAGGCGCGCCAGGTGTCTGACTTTTTCGAAAGCGGATACACGGTCTACTTGTCCCATGTTGAAGAACATGTCCCTGCCCTGAAACCTCTCGCACGCCGTATGGAACGCGACTTGGGCTTGAGAGAGTACGAGGTCTTTTTCGAAGCGTTCGCGGCGAAGGGAGCTGGATCGGCAATTCATTTCGATCCAAACGTCACCATCAACCTTCAGCTAATCGGCGCCAAACAATGGACAGTCGCCGAGAATACGCATCTCAAACATCCGCACGAGGGCTGGAATGTCGGCGCCGACGTCGACGACGAGATGAAGGCCTATTCGCGAATGCCTCTCCCCTCGAAGATGCCGAGAGGCTCCAAGAGCTTTGAAGCCCGACGTGGCACGCTCGTCTATCTGCATCCAGGCTATTGGCATGCGACTGTCAATCACGAGCCGTCTTTGTCGCTTCTCTACACGATCAATCCCCCTTCATGGGCCGACCTGCTTGTCGATGAATTCAAGGCCCGCTTGAACACGATTGATGACGCTCGAGAACTAGCCTTTGGTCTTGGGTCAACTGGGGGACTGGACCAGAAGCGACAACGTCTCAAGAAACTGATCCATGAAGTCTCTATCTCAGCGGATCGGATGAGTCCCGAGAGCCTACTTGCGAAGTGGAAGAAGGCTGCAGTAGATGAGTATTGAGTCCCCGAGTCTCCGCCGATGCGCAGGCGTGTGCATCTCGTAGATCCCGCGTCGCCCAGTACACGTTGCTGCGCTGAGCCCAAAGTCTGCGGATGGCGTGCCGCCCCGCCATCACGCGCTTTGCGGCGGCGATGTCGTCCTCGAGCAACGCGAGCCACGCCGGTGGTCGTGTAGGCGCAGTCGGGTCGATCGCCCCAGTCCTTCTCCGAAGTGGCGTTCTGTCGGCTCGTCGCCCCGGCAGGCGAGCGCGGCTGGTCAGTGGACGTTGACGATCTGTTTAAAGGTTGGCGCAGCCAGCGGGCGGCCGGTCGACGCGGCGATGAGGTCGCCCTCGATCACGTACTGACCGGGAGCTGTGCCGGCTGGGGGCAGGATTGAAAAGAGGAAGAAGGCGATCTGGCCGGGAGCAACGACCGCCTGCGTCGTGCTCGCGTACGTCGTCGCCGAGAGCCAGTTGGAGTTCCATGCCGCGATGGCAGCGTGCGGGCACAGCTGTCCGAGGTTCACCTGTCCCGCCGTGCCTTTGACCCACGAGGTCGCGCCGATGTTTGTGAAGCAGGCCGAGATCTGCGCGAGCTGGCCGGGGCTGACAGTCATCACCGCATTGGGTGGACACGCGTCCGCACTCTGCCCCGGGCTCTCGTCGTCATACATGTACCCCATGCAGTGGTGGTCGAGCGTGCTCGCCGGCGTGATCCCAGGCGCCCCGAGGTCGAACATGGCGTCGTTGAGGCTGTGGCCGGGGGGACCGCCCGCGGCGGGTGCATACGGCACGGTCGGGTGCGTCGCCCGCCACTGGGCCCAGAGACGATCGACGTTGGCGTGGTGCAGGAAGAAGACGGGGTCATTGGGCGAGGTGCCGGGGAGCATGTCGCCGCCGACCCACAGATGGACACGGTTGTGCATCCGCCCGTTGGGCGTCTGATCGCCGGGACGCAAGAGCCAGCCCTCGAGTCGGTTGCGGAAGCTTGGTGCCGAAGTCTGACTCTCACTCCAGGGCAAGCTGTCGTAGGCGCTCTCGCTGAAGCTATTGGTGACATCCAGCACACGCGGCAGCGTCGGCGCGCCCTGCGCGTCGCGGCCGAGGCGGCGGATGATCCCCGGGACCCCGCGAGGGACCAGTGTCATAGACGGCGTCATGACCAGCGCCATCCAGTTCTGAAACGGCCCATTGGCCACGAAGTCGTTGGGTCCGGTGCCATCACCGCCGATGTAATTCGCACTCCAGAGCGGGGCCGCCGCGGGGTTCGGCAGGGCACCATCGGCGGACCAGCTCCAATAGGGAAGCGTCAATCCTGGCGTGACTGTCTGCAGTTGCAGCTCGAGATCGCGCAGGTACCACCGATGCCACGGGCCGAAGGCAGGCCCTCGGTGCGCGCTGTTGCGGAGCGTTCCGGTCTCGTTCGTCATGAGGCTGGCGCGCATCATTGCGTCGTGATGACGGTGAATGAACATGTCGTACGTGCCGTTGGTCTTGAGCGTGTTGAGCGCGCTGGTCAGCCGCGTCACCTCCGCCGGAGTGAGGTTGTAGATGTTCCTACGAACGTCCACGGCCCGCCTTCTTGGTGACGGTGCGCCGACGCTTCGGCTGTGTCTTCGTGTCGAGCATGAGCGTGCTGCCGACTTGCGACGCCAGCGCGCGAGCCAACTCCGTCGCCGACGCGTAGCCGCGGAACGGCAGGAACAGCGAGTGGTACTCGCCGGACGCGATCTTGGCCGCGCCAGGGATCGTTTGGCCATCGATGGTGATCACCACCGCCTCGGCTGATTCCTTCACCGCGACGCGATGGCCATGCGCCGTGAACGTCTTCGGCCCTGAGCTGGCCTGGGGCTTCTTCTGAGCCGCGCCACTCGGCGTCTTCGCCGCTGCGCGTTTCGGCTTCTTCTGAGCTGCGCGCTTTCGCGCCGACATCGCATCTCCCCCGCTGGTCACGTCCCTTGATCGCGGTCCAGTAAGTGCAAGCGATACTAATACCGACCGAAGTGCGACCGCTCGGATTTCAGGCGGTAGTGCTAACGATCGATGAGCGATCGCGCTACGTCGCCTTCTACCTCAGACATCCTGAGCTCATCGCCAGTCGCGTCCAGGGCGACGAAGTAATCGCCAACGGCGGGCACGGAATCCGGGCGTCGCCCCTCAGCCAGCGCTCGAAGCAGGGGCAACGGATCGTGGCGGAAGGGAGTGATGGCGACCCGTGGATGGAGACGCCGGCGACGAACCTCGCTCTCGGTGACGACCGCCGTGGTCGCGGCCAGTGCGTCGACGGCTGCGCGAACGCGTGCCTGCAGCCGATTGGCCGCAAGCTCAAAGGTGAGCACTTCGTCGAGGTACGGATCGCGCAGTTCCTGATCGATCAGGCGCTGACGGAGAAAGCTGGCGAAGCGTTCGGTCTCTGGGCCGAACTGCAGATTGGCGGGGCGGGCGATCGTCCAGAAGAGCTCTGTCTCTCGCATCAGATCGTTGCCGAGCAGCAGGCACGTCAGCGGGAGGTATGAGTAGATCGGGGTCATCCGGTTCACGCGGTGCAGCGTGCAGCTGGTCGACATGCCCGGTTGCAGCGCGACCGCAGCCAAGCGTCGTCGCTCCCGTGCCGAGAGGTCGTAGCTGGCCAGAGCCGCTACGGGGTCGCTGCGCACATGCAGGCACAGCTCGGGCGAGGCGATCATGGTCGTGAGCGCGCGCTGATAGCCGAGAAGGGTCATCGCTCAGGCTCGACGGCACCGCTCCCAGATAGCACGGGCGCGATCGAGCTCGGCGTTGATGCCCGCCGCCTTGAGCAGGGGATAGTACGAGTCGTGGAACTCGAAGGTGATCGCGGCCAGCTGAGGTAGTTGCGGTGCGATCCACTCGAGGAGTTCCCACACCGCCGGCGGACATGGCCCGGCGTGTGAATCCGTGTACATCCCCGCGAGCATGCTGCCACCGGCGATGTGGATCTCGACCACGCGCTCCTTGTCGAGCGCGTCGATGAAGGCGAAAGCGTCGAAGCCATGATTGCGCGCGTTGGCGTAGACGTTGTGGATGTCGAGCAGCAAGCCGCAGCCAGTGCGACGGCCGAGCGCGTTGAGGAACTCCGGCTCGCTCATGTCCTGCTCAGGAACGTCGATGAAATAGACGTTGTTCTCGATCATGAAGGGGGCGGGCACGGCACGCTGCACGCTGGCGATCCGACCGCAGATGAGCTCCAGCACGTCCCAGTCGTACGGTACGGGCACGGCGAGGCCGGCATTGTGATCGTGGCCATCGGCCGCCGTGATCCGAACGAAAGACAGGTGATCGCTGTGCCACGGAAACTGGTACCGGGCCTGCCACGCGGCGATGTGATCCGCGTACGAGAGGTCGAAGTCATCCGCGCTGCCGAGTGACAGACCGATGTTGTGACAGATGATCGGCGCCACTGCATGCACGCGGTCGAGCTCGCGAATCCACCCATCGAGCTCTTCGAAGCGAGGATGAGCGCCGACACCGTGATCGGTCCAGAACATCTCCGGGATCACCTCGACGTAGTCGAAGGTCTCCGGGCGCTCTCGCATGTAGCCTGGCAGCGCCGGGTTGTAGAGCAGCCCGACGCCGAGTGCAGGCAGCGCCGCGAGCCGGTCAACGCCCTGCGCTGCCGAGACAACGGAGCCAGAGTCCGCCACCCCCACTAGGTCCGCCCGATAATCTCCATGCGTTCGAGATCGATCTGCAGCACGTGCTCGAGGCGCTCGCGGACGATCAGCGACTCACCTGACAGACACGCCTGGCAGCCCCGGGGAAGGCGTGCGATGAAGTCGCCCAGGAGCTTGCCACTGATCTTCCCGAACTCGGCTGTCTTGGTTCCGTGCGGGATCACGAGCTCGATCTTGGCGTACTTCTCCGAGTACCCGAGTTCCGCCATGCGCTTGGTCGGCTCCATCGTGTTCTCCCCCCGCGCCGGTAGCGGCGCACACGTCTCAGGAGAGTTTGTACGACCCGTGTCAATCCCCACTTATCCACATCTCAAGTCTTACTAGCAGACCGCTAGATAATCGGCGGTCCGCACCGGGCACCGGAACGGGGCAGATGCGACGACCTGGGTGATGTTCGACGAAGGGCGCACTCCGGGCACAGGCCCGGCCTCTCGACAGAGGTAGTCGCGTGGTCCAGCGGAATCGAGGATCGGCGGACGGGTCGCATCGAAGATGATCACGATACGGTCGTCGGCTGGACGCTGAACCCGTGCTATCGACGGCGTGCGTCCCGACACGATCACACGGAGGCGCAGCTCACCAAACTGGAACGGATTGCGGCCTGCCGACGCATGGGCCTGCGCCTCGATGAAGCTGGCTGCATCGCGGGCGCACATGTGGCTGGCGAGAATCCAAACCTGGATCGTCTGCGCCTTCTCGCGCTGGCCAAGATCCAGCAGAGCAACGCCGAGGTGGGTGCCTTGCTGTATGGCGGAGAGCACAAGCGTCGTGGCGGCCGTCGACGCTTGACGGTCGCACGTCACTGCCGCGCTGCGCGCTACCCGCGCGTGGCGGTTGGGCCAGCGACCCGAATGATGTCGCGTCATGCCTCCGGCGCTGGCCGAGAGCGCCTCGGCCGCCCATCGGCCATAGATCGCAGGACGTTCTTCTGTGCAATCGAGCTGGCATTCGAACCGAGCGACAGCCAAGCGCACGAACGAAGTGGTTCAATCGCTCAAGTGACCGCTAGTGATGCTTGACAACAGGAAGTCCGACTAATTACCTTCGCCGCGGCCCCGCGTGCGGGGCTGCACGACCGTCGAGTGAGAGAGCGGACGTTCGGGCAGCGTGAGGAGGGGGACGGTCATGTTTGGCGCCGCCGTATTCGTCTACGTCTTTGTACTGGCAGCGATCTCGATTGGCATCGTTCTGAAGCCCCTTGGTGCGAGCCGGCACTGGCGCCCGGCAAAGCTGCGAGTGCGCGTACTCGTTGGTTTCGCGCTCTTTCTCGTACTGCTGCCGATCGTCGCTCCGGCATTCCCGAGCGCACCGTTGCCGTGGCTGTTCCCGGGTATCGCACAGGCCGCCGAGACCGTCAACTCGCCTCAGTACATCGCTCCGGCGATCATGCCAAACGGCCAGGTCGGAATGGTCTTCAAGAATGACGCCGGCGCCGGTGTCGTCGAGATCCGCTTCAAGCGCTACTTCGTCGAGTGGGGCATGGACCCGTCGGTGCAACTGTCGACGGCGACTCCGAACTATCCGCAGCTCGCGTCTTTCCAGGGCAAGACCATCGCCGCCTATGTCGATGACCGCGGCGGACCGAATCAGTTCCGGCTGCTCTTCCGCGTCAGCACGGATAACGGCGCCACCTGGGGCAGCGAGTACGCGCCTTTCGGCGCCGAGACCTTCGACTCCGGCAACAGCGCACCGCTGCTGATCACGTCTCGGGACGGCAGCACGCTCTACTTCTTCCACTGCTGCGTCTCGAGCCTGCCGCAGTACCGCTCCACGACCGACCCTGCGCTGGTCACGTGGACCAGCTCGGCACCCGCTGGCGATGCCTCGATCCGACCGGTGTCCAACAACAACTGCGGCAACGCCGCGGCCGAGTGCTACCGCGCGCACACCTTCGAGTTCACCGAGACCGCAACGGCCGGCCAGTGGGTCTACATCACCAAATCGGACTCCGGCTGGGGTCAAAGCGGCCGCGGCACGCAGGTCGGCACGCTCGGCGGCGCATGGAGCGCGCAGGTCGACCACGGCGGATCCGGCGGTCTGTCCGGTGGCGGCGAGTCCCGTGCGACGGCGTTCCTCGATCGCGGCGGAAACGTGATCTACGTCCGTGCCGGCGAGCGGGGCGACTACCTCTACTACAAGAAGTCGACCGATGGTGGATTCACCTGGGGACCGGGAATCAGCGCGTACACGAATGCGCTCGACATCTACACCGTCGGCTCGCCGGTCGGTCTGTATGACCCGAACTACACCCGTGGCGAGTACGTCTGGTACGCAGGGTTCGGCGGCGTCGGCGCTGGCAACAGCCAGAACGCCGTGCGAGTGATCCCGCTCTGGCCTGGCGCCGCGCCATATCAGGAGACCGGCAGCGTTCGTCTGTTCGGCTCCCTCGGCGGCGACTACGATTTCGGCGCCGCCTACCCGTACACCTTCGGTCGCCGCGACATCCCGACCGGCATCGGCGCCTACAAGACCTCGGCCGAAGACCTCGCGATCCCCGGACGCCTGCTCAACCTCTCGTTCACGCGCGCCTACAGCTCGGCGGACACCGAGATCGGTCTGATGGGGCCCGCCTGGACGCATAGCTTCAACTGGGCGCTCACCGACGCGGGCTCGTTCGTGCAGGTCCGCCGCGGGGACGGACGGCGTGACTCATTCACCAAGAATCCCGACACCTCGTACGCACCACCGCCCAACGTCTTCGATGTATTGACGAAGAACGGTGACAGCACCTTCACGCTCACCCTCAAGAACCAGACGCAGTACGAGTTCTCGACCGCCGGCAAGCTCACCCGCATCCACGAGCCTGCAGGCAACCAGATCCTGCTGAATTACATCAATGGGAAGCTGGGGAGTGTCACCGATACGGTCGGTCGGCTGACCACTTTGAACTACTCCAGCGGCCACAACCTGGCGATGGGCAAGACCTACACCGAGTCGGTCGCCCCGCACCCCAACTATCCCGACAACAACAACAGTGAGCTCACCGACGGGACGATCGCGAGCGGAACGAGTTTTTATGACAGCGGATGGCAGGGCCATCTCGGGATCGGTTCCCTGGATGTCACGATCGACCTCGGCAGCTCGCAGTCGCTCGATCTGTTCCGCTCCTACTACTACGACGACCCTGGATCGGGCATCTATAGGCCTGCGAGCGTCGAGATCCTCACCAGCCCGGACAACCTGAGCTACACAACCCGCGGCACCACACTGGCGGCCGGTGCGCTCAACGACAGCGGGCGTCTGTGGCGGTATGACCTGGCGGTCTCACCGGTGAGCGCACGCTACGTCCGCTTCCGTGTCACGGCCGGCGGCACGTGGCTGTTCTCGAGCGAGATGTCGACGTACCTCGCCGGTGCGGACCCGATCGCCGCGGCCGCGGGCACGAACTCAGGCCAGACCAAGACGTACGTCACGTCGGTCGCGGCGAGTGCGTCATTCCCCGACACCGGCGGCACCGAGCTGACCGACGGGAACCTCGGAAACCCCGACAGCTACACCGCCGACGCATCGTGGCAAGGCCACCAGAACCTCGGCGCGACGCCGCTTGATGTCACCGTCGATCTCGGCGCGGCGCAGCGGGTCGGCGTCGTGCGCTCGTACCACTTCAATTGCCCCGGCTGCGGCGTGTTCCGCCCCGCCAAGATCGAAATGCTCACGAGCACCGACAACAGCCTGTACACCTCGCGCGGCTACACCGTGGCCGACGCGGCGGTCAACGACGCCGGCAGCCGCTGGCGCTACGAGTTCGACCTCAGTGGCGTGAGCGCGCGCTGGGTGCGCTTCCGGATCACCACCGGCGGCGAGTGGCTGTTCTCCTCAGAGGTGCAGGTCTTCGCCGAAGGTGCGGGTCCGATCACGCTGCCGCTGAGCTACAGCGACCGCCTCACCAGCGTCGTCGATCCGAGCACGCCTGGTCGCAAGGTCAGCTACGGCTACGACCAGACCGGCCGACTCACGCGCTTCGTCGACAAGATCGGCAACACCGCTGGCCAGGACCCGGTCCTGCACAGCTGGCACTACGCCTACGACGGGCCGAGCCAGCACATCACCACCGTGGTCGACCCCGACAGCCGCTTCCGTGTCACCAACACCTACAACACTGAAGGGCGTCTCGCGACGCAGAAGGACGGCGTCGGCAACACCAGCAGCTTCACGTATGGCAACCAGATCACGATGGTCACCGATCCGCGCGGTCACCTCACCACGCAGCTGTTCGATCCGCGTTGGCGACTCAACAGCCAGTCCGAGGTCGTCAACCTCGAGAACTACCTGTTGCAGTACTTCTATGAAGATGCGTGGGAGAACCTGACTCGCACCATCGACCGCAACGGCAACGAGACCATCTTCGAATACGACGCCCGCGGCAACGTCATCACCAAGACCGATCCGCCCGTGCCGCCCGACCCGGCGACCGTTACGCACTATGAGTACGACACCAAGAACAACCTCACACGCATTCTCGACGCGCGCGGCTTCGAGACGATCAATACCTACAACTCCGTGACCAACGTGAAGGAGTCCACCAAGCAGCAGATCGCCACCGGACCCGCGACGTACGCGCTCACCAAGTGGCAGTACCTCGACGGCGCCAACCCGGGGCTGCCGACCAAGATCATCTCGCCCCGCGGCAACACCGATCCGCTCAACCCGAACTACACCTACTCGCAGACGGTGGTCTACGACGGTCAGGGCAACCTCTCCACACGCACCGACGCGGACGGCAACCTCACCCGCTTCTGTTACGACAGCGTGAGCCGGCAGACTTCGATGATCGATCCGGATGGCAGTGCGGCCTGCGGCGTGTCGTCCCCGCACACCTGGATCACGACCTACGACCCGAACGACCGGGTGACGGAGAACAAGGATCCGCTGACCCACAGCGCGTTCACTGGGTATGACGGCGCGGGCAACCGTACCAGCGCGACCGATCGCAATGGCAACATCACGACCTATGCGTACGACGGCGCGGCGCGGCTGCTGAACGTGAAGCAGAAGCCCGATCCGGTGGCGCAGCCGAGCCTCGTGTACACGACCACCGTTACGCAGCGCGATGCAAACAGCAACGCCACGCAGGTGACGCAGGACCAGCAGGGTGCTGGTGGCGCGAACACGATCGTGACCGACTACGGCTACGACGAGATCGACCGCCTCACCAGTGCGACCACGCATCCGACGGCGGTGCTCAACCTGACCACCAGCTACGTCTTCGACCACAACGGCAACACGACGCGGCGGACGACTGCCGACACGGTCCAGACCAACTACCAATATGACGCGCTCAATCGGTTGAAGCAGGTATCGGCGACCGGTCTCTCGACGATCACCTACAGCTACGACGAGCTCAGCCACCGCAAGCAGATGATCGATGGCACCGGAACCTCGACCTACACATACGACGGTCTCGGTCGCCTGAAGACCGCGAACCAGCCCAACGGCAACCTCGCCTACGACTATGACCTGGACTCCAACCGCACGCTTCTGACGTATCCGACGGTCGGCAGCGTGACCTACGCCTTCGGTCCCGCCGGCCGTCTGTCGACCGTCACCGACTGGGCCAGCCGCGCCTCGAGCTACACCTACTACCCCTCGGGTCTCGCGCACACCGTCACGCTGCCGAGCTCGCTCGGCGGCCTCACCACGACGTACGGCTACGACAACGCCCAGCGCCTCACCAGTCTGGAGAACGCGACCGCCGGCGGCACGATCACCAGCGACACCTACACCCTCGATAGCGAGGGCAACCGCACCGCCATCGACGAGCTCATGCCGCCGGTCGTGTTCGCCTCGGCCAAGATCAACACCGACGCCGGCACCGCGGTGCAGGACCATCCCGCGATCGCGGTGGGCAGCGAGCAGCCCAACCCCGCCAGCTACCTGATCTGGGACGACCAGCGCGACGGCGCGACGAACTCGAACATCTACTTCTCGCGCCGCGATCCCGTCACCGGCGTCTGGAGCGCGAACGTGAAGGTCAACACCGACACTGGCACGCGCAATCAGGCCAACCCGGCGATCGCGACGGACAGCAGCAGTAATGCCTACGCGGTGTGGGACGACTTCCGCGACGGCACGAACAACCAGAACATCTACTACTCCAAGCGCTCGGCCGGCACCGGCACGTGGTCGACGCCGAACCTCAAGGTCAACGACGGCACCGGGAACACCAACGAGCGCAACCCGCGCATCGCGGGAACGGCCGCAGGGATCGAGACCGCGGTGTGGGTCGACCTGCGCTCCAGCCAGAACAACATCTACTCCAGCCAGCTGCCGGCCGGCGGCAGCGCCTGGCCCGCGAACAAGAAGATCACCGACAACACTGCCGCGCTCAAGGACTTCCCCGATGTCGCCGTCGACAGCGCCAACACCGCCTATGCCGTGTGGCAGGACTCGCGCAACGGGAATGTCGATGTCTTCTTCTCCAGCCTGACGAACGGCGGCGCCAACTGGGCCGCCAACGTGAAGATCTCCGACGACCCGGGCACCGCCGCGCAGACCAAGCCGCGCATCGGCGTGGACTCGACGGGGAATCTCACGGCGGCCTGGATCGACGCCCGCACCAGCCCGGCCCACGTGCGCGTCGCACGCAAGCCCGTTGCGGGGGCGTGGTCCGCCTCGATCGACATCACGCCCACCCCCGCCAACGTGCAGTCACTCGCCCTCAGCGTCCGTCCCGACGGATTTGCCTGGGCGGTCTGGGGTGACACGCGAGCTGGTGCATCCAACCAGGACATCTGGGGCTCTCGATACGACCCCTCGCTGAACACCTGGAGCGCACCGGTCCGTCTCGACGACGATCCCGGTACCAGCGCCAATCAGCTGAACCCGACCGTGGCCTTCGGCCCGGCCGAGGTGATGCTCTCCTGGAGAGACAACCGCCTCTCCGCCAACGGCGACACCCAGGCCCGCCGCATTCAGGTCATCGCCGGCATGGCCGACCACTTCGCGCTCTCCTATGACGGGCTCAACCGGCTCAAGGGCGTCGTCGGCCCGGTCGCCGAATCCTTCGCGCTCGACGGCCCCTCCAACGTGACCAGCCGCAGCGGCACGACCGAGAGCTATGACAAGTCCAACCGCCTCACCGACGACGGCAGTACGCACAACGTCTGGTCGGACGCCGACCGCCTCACTACCCGCGGCACCGACACCTTCGGCTACGACGCGCTGGACCGCATGACCTCATCCAACGTCAGCGGCAGTCCCCGAACGTATGCGTACAACGGGGACGGACTTCTGCAGAGCCGCACAGGATCCGGCGCGACAACGTTCCTTTGGGAACCTCTTACCTCGCCGAGTCGCCTGCTAAGACAAGGCTCCGACAACATCGTGTACGGGTTCGGCGCGCTCTACATTGTGAAGAGCGATGGAACGACGCTCACGCTCGCGCGCGACGCATCGAAGAATGTGCGCGCGGAGCTCAACGGCGGTGGATCAGTAACCGCGGCCTTCCGCTACCGCTCGTACGGTCAGGTCAGCCAGAGCACGACCGCGTCACCAACGTACCTTGGCATGGCGTCGCAGCTGATCGATCCGTCGGGCCTCTACTACATGCGCGCACGTTGGTACGACGCGTCGGTGGGTCGATTCCTCACGCACGACGCCGTACGTGGCAGCGCCGACAGCCCCGCATCCCTCAATGGCTACAACTACGCGAACGCAAATCCAGGTCTGCTGAGTGACCCGAGCGGGCTCGCTGCGACGGCTGGTGACGACGCCGGGTGCGGGGACCTGTGCCCCGGTGATGACACTAGTCCTTGGCAGCTCGGATGGGAGTGGCTGACTGGAACCGGACCACGCGAGCACAACTTCACGGACGGAGACGCTTTCACGGAGTTGCTCCGGGGTAGCGATTACATACAGCAACTCACGAAAGCAGTAGGAAGTGGGGCGCTTCCCGACAGCGGTCCCGTCGTGTACAGCCTCGGTGGCATCGATGGTGCCGCCAAGTACGCAAGGGACTACTCGACGGTGGTCACTGGTGGTCGGACGGGAAACCTAGCAGTCACGTATCTCGGCTCGTATACGGGCAGCTATTCCGTTACGAATGGGATTCTCGAGATACGGATTAGCAATGAGTCGACCATCGCATCAGCGACTCATCCACCCGTGATTGGGTACACCGACTGGTGGCAAGACGCGATTGGCAATCCACTCAATCAGGCCTTCGCGAGCGGACCGATGTCAAAGACTAGCCAACAGATCGTGCTGCATCAATTGCTCCATCGTTAGGCGCGTGAGCATGTTTGGGCTGGGCGAGGGCGGGCGACGCGTGTTGCTCGTCCTTGCTGCGGCTCTTCTTTCGGTCGGCTGCGCGAAGCCCACGCAAGCCGATCTTGTGGGGCGCTGGGCATTGACGGATGTATCGCGCCAGTACCTGCCGGCTAACTTGCGCACTGCCGCAGGGCAGGTCGATCTCGTGGCTGACGGAACATTTACAGCCGTGGGGCTCCCGGACATGCGAATCGAATCCTCCGGTCGGATCATTTCGACTCGGGACGGTCGCGGTACGTGGAAGATCCTGACGCTCGGTGGGACCGACAGAGTGGAACTGGTGTTCGCGGATGGCCGCGGTTCAGAGCTGCAAATTTCGACATCGATCTCGTCGGGGCCGACGTTGTACTACTTCCTCACCGACCCCGATTCGGGACAACGCCTTGAGTTTGTGCGGCGGCCTTGAGGAGGCTGTGTCGGCGAGCAGTGAAGTTGCCCCGCTTTCGTGGAGCGTTGAACACTAGGTGATCGCAGCCCTATGGATGCGGCGTTCCCTCTACGGGGAGTCAATACTCTTTCGCAAGGGGATGTTCACGCCGCAGAGTGTCCTCAATGCGGGTCTGAATGCCGACCGCATGGTTGCCAATGCCTTCGGTCGCGCGATAGTCGAGACACTCGGAGTTATGGCGGGTGCATTCCGCACGGGAAGTGAACCGGACCAACATTGGGATGGTCTCTATTTCACACAGTAACGACTCTTCGGTGGCGGGCTTGGTACGCGACACGATTGCGCGTCACCCAAGCCCGCCACGCGGGATCGGCTTCAAAGTCGTTCTAGGTGCCGACTGTTCCTGAGCTACGAGCGCTTCAAACAGCGGATGAGCCCGTGACGAGGGTCCTGTGCGTGTGCATCGTCGCCGTCTCGCTGGTCGCGTGCGGCTTTCGTCTGGGCGACCTGAGCCATAGCGTCATCTACGAAAATGCGACCGACGGCCGCGTGACCGTATACCCATTCGGTCGCGAATACCCGGGGGTGAAACGGGTACTCGATCCGGGCGCGTCTCAGAAAGACAACTTGCTGATCAAGGACGAGCGCCCGGAGACTTGGGTCGCCACCATCGAGGCAGTCGACGAGTCGGGAACGTTCATCTTTTGCCACCGCTACACGAACCGCGAGCTCGCGCAGCTTGCGAATCGCGTGGTCGTCAAGAAAGGGGACATCACGTGTTGACGTGTGATCCACCACCGCGGGCATCAGTCAACGACCCAACCACCGCGTCTCGGCGAACTGGCCCGAACACGCGGGGCACGTCTCACCCCGCGGCGTTCTGTCGTCCTTCTTCTTCGGTCGGCGCGGGCGTGCCGTCGCCGTAGACCAGCCACGTGCCGATCCGCTCTGCTTCGGCGCGCTCGACGGGCGACGCCGGGACCCTGATCCTCTCGAGTCGTTCGCGGTAGAGATCGAACATCGCTTTCATGGTCTCGCCTCGCCGCGCTTGTTCCGGGAGCGAGAGCGAGTAGGGGAGCCGCGCCGCGAGCACGAGGGCGATGCCGCCGTAGACGGCCACGATCCGCTCGTCGGCTGTGAGCGCGATCGGAAGACGCATTGCCGCGAGCATTGCCGACCCGATCGCCAGGGCCACGTAGAACACACCGACGAAGAGCACCGCAGCCGTCACGTACGTCCACCCATCCGCAAGCGCCGCGGATCGATCGATCTCCTCGCGCTCATCCTTGGGAACCACGAGCCACAGGCGTTCCCAGTACGCGACGGCGTGCAAGCCATACACGCGCAGCGAGTAGTCCTCCGAACTCGCGAGCACGTTACCGAGCTTCGTCGGACGCGTCGCGACAGGCGTGCCGTCCTCGCGGGTGGGGAATCGCCGCAGCCGATCCCAGGTCTCGAGGTAGCGCCAGTCCGTTTGCGGGAGGCGTCTCGCAGTAGCGCGAAGATGGTTGACGTATCGTTGCCAGCGGCGACGCCGCCACTGGTACAGCCAGTTCGGCCAGAGTCGTCGTCCCTCCAGCACCTCGTAGATCGGGTCGTCGAGCGCTGCGATGACGATCCCGGCGAAGACCGCAAGTCCGACCCACCCGGCAACGGCTTGCAGCGGATCTGCCAGCACCCGGACAACGCGACCAAGGAGCGGCGACAGCAGCACGACCACGATCGTTCCCGGGAGGACGACCCGATAGAAGAAGGGGAGGCCGAAGCTGGTGGCTTTGTCCACCGCGGTGCGTTAGCGGGGCCGCGGCCGGGGCGGTGGTGGCGGTGGCCCGTGCGGACCACCCGGGGACTTGGTCTCCGGTGGCCTCGGTGCGGGCGCGGGTGGTGGCGCCGGTCGACGAGCGCTCACTTCTTCTTCGCCGCCTTCTTGGCTTTCTTCCCAGTCTTCTTCACTTTGTGAGGCGGTGGCGGCGGGCCATTCGTCCGCCCCGGCCCCTCGGTTCGTGGCATCACACCCTCGTCACTCGTTCATGACTTCGCGTCGGACATCTCGCGTTCGTGTCGCGCAGCCGGCGTCCACTGCGTCCCCCACCTCTGCTCCAGCTTCATGCGCGTGTCCCGATCCATCCCTCTGACCGGCTCGGGCTCCTGCGGAAAGATGCGCAGCCAGTACGACTCGGCGTCAAAGACCTTCCCGGTGAGCGGGTCGGCGTAGCGCGCCTCGACCTGCAGCACCGTGACTCGCTCAAATGACACTGGCGTAAGCATGAGCACCATCTCGGCGCTCGGTTGGTAGTCGTTCGCAGGTTCCCATACCGGCAAGAAGTCCAGTCCTCGATCGGGATCGTCCTCGGGCGCGGCGCGCGTGCGAAAACGAATCTTGGTTGCCGCTCGCTGCCCCGTGTTCTTGATGAGCAGGCCGTAGCCGTCGGCAGCGCGAGCCGCATTTGGGTTCATCAGCGAGAGCACGGGACGCTCGAACGGACTCAGCAAGTTGCGTGTCTCGTTGTGGACCCGCGCTGCAAACGCCACGCTCACCAAGCCTGTGATCGCCGAAGCGATAGCGGCGCCCACGCTCAACAACGCTACGTCGCCGGTAGTCAATCGCCCAGATCACCGATTTCGCTCAGGTCGGACTCGTGCGATCCACCGGCGCGCAGGGACTGCAGGGCGATCAGGATCACACCCACCTCAGCGATGACGATGATCAACCCGAGGAACTGCAGGGCGATGACCTGCGCCTCGCCGGTCAGCTTCCCGGTGAACTCAGAGGCGGCGGCGACCCAGCCGGCGCCAACTGCCCCACCCACCAGCGCCGATGATCCAGCGGTAGCTGCTGCGCTGCGGAACGTATGCCCTTCGATCATCGCCCGAATCCCTGACACACCCGTTCCTAGTCGCGCGTGAGCTTCCAGCGCGCCGGCGACGTGGTCACCAACCCGCGAGCTACGACCGCGTCTTGCTCGGCGCCGTTGAGGGTGGTGGTTGCCGACGTGGTCTGGACTTCGGAGACGTTGTGCGCCGCCCGGCTCTTCTTGGTCTCTTGCAGCAGCTTGATCAGCTCATGGGTTGGGTTCGCGCCGAGCCCGAGCAGCAGGCCAGATGCAACGACACCGACGCGCAGGGGCTGGCTCTCGGCCGCCGCGCTCGCCGCGGTGCTCGCGAGCGTTGCGTTGCCAACCAACACCGCTTCGAAGAGGTCGATGCCGAGTGCGCCCGCGACGACCAGTCCGATGAGCATGCCGAGGTACAGGCTGATGAGCCGACGGCCGGGATTGTCTTTGAACGTCCCGACGAAATTCGTTAGACCAGCGATGGCCTCGGTCGCGACTTTCACGGATGCGGTGACCTGCGGGTATTTCTGCTGGAGGACGTTGATGCCCTTCAGCGTGGCACTGCCGATCAACTGGACGCGTTGGTCGTCGGGCGCGAGGGTCCGAAGGTCCGCGATCGCCTGATCGATCTTCGCGATCTCGTCGTGTGCGGCGTCGATCTGCACCTGGGTCCATGTGCCCGCGGCCGCGAGTTGTTGGACCGCGTCCGTTGCGCCCGCGTACACCGGCGTGAGCACCCCGTTGAGGTCAGTGACCATCTCGTCGACCTTCGTCCCAACGATGCTCATGGGCCACCAGGCGCCGCGGAAGAAACCGACGATGGTCCACAGCGTCTCGATGCCGCGCTCGATGCCAACCGCGACGGTCGTGGCAAGCGCGACCGTCGCCGCGGCGTCGCGTGCTGCCGCCGTGGCGACCTTCCCGAACATCGCGACGTACACGGCGACGGCGACCACAATCAGCGTTCCAATCACCAACCACCAGAAGACCGTGCGCTGCAGGTTCGATGTCGACGACGAGCCAACGATCGCCACGGCTGCCCTCCCCGCTCGCCCTCACAGTTCCCCGCCAGCCCCGCCGGAAGCATACCCCTGCGTCTAGTAATACTCGTGCGTGCTTGCTGTCGGTCGCGCGGCGCCCGGGCCGATCAGACGCGCTCCCCGGCCCTCCAGGAGCGCGCTGGGGGCGGGGGCGGTAGCCCGTCGGTCGATGTCTAGTAAAACTAAGAAGACGTAAATTAGAGTCCCAGCCGCAGTCGGCGCGCCTCGCACACACAAAATCGGCGGCCGCCTGCGGAGGCATGACATGGCTAGGCAACTGGTGATCCTGCTGGCGGCCGTGGTCTCGCTACTCGTAGAAGCCAGTGAGGTGGCGCTGGCTGGACCGCGACCGCCCTGCGTTCCCGGTTGGGGTTGCTGAACCCCGTCAAGCGGTGGGCGGCCAGTCGGCCGCCCACCCGTTTCCGTATGCTCAAGTGGTGAGTACGCGAACCGTTAACGCGCGCCGCGTTCGACAGCGAGCGAAGGGACCGATCGATCCCGCATTCGGCGAGCGCGTGCGGTCACTGCGTCAGGGACGCCGCCTCACCCAAGCGGCGCTCGCGGGGGACGACTTTACCACTGGCTTCATCAGCTTGGTCGAGACCGGTCGTACACGGATCTCGCTGCGAGCGGCAGAGATCTTCGCGCGCCGCCTCGGGGTCGCGGTTTCAGAGTTGATGGTTCCCTCTGAGTCGGCACCCGCGGTCGAGCTCGAGCTTCTGCAGTCAGAACGCGCGCTGCTGTCGGGCAACGGCGCGGACGCGCTCGAGGCCGCCGAACGCGCCCACCGACGGAGCAAAGGCCTGGATCGAGCGCGTGCCGTACGGGCGCGCGGGCGCGCGCTCCTGAAGCTCGGCCGTGCGCAGGAAGCGCTCGCGGCGTTTGACAATGCAGCCCGGGACTTTCGCACCAGCGGGGCGCACGACCTTGCCGCACGCACGCTGCTGGACATGGCCCACGCCTACCGGCAGTTGGATGCGCCCGGCGAGGCGCTGCGGGTGGCGGTGCAGTGCGACACCGCGCTGCAGACCGCGCAGGTCGTCGACCGCACGCTGGAGCTACAGGTGCTGCTGTTCCTCGCGAATGCGTTCGTTCGCATGGGGGACTACGCATCGGCAAACGCCAGCGCCGAACGCGCGTTGCAGGTAGCCCGCGATGTCGGAGACGCTGGTGCGCTCGCCGAGCTGTACGCCGGGCTCGCGCTCACGCGTCACGCCCAAGGTGATTCGGAAGCGGCGGTCTCCTACACCGCGCGCAGTCTCCACCTCTATGAACAGCTCGGCCGCGAGCGCGCCGTCGCCGAGGCCTGGAATACCGCGGGCTGGGTGGCGATCAACCGTCGCGAGTACCGGCGCGCAAAGGAAGCTCTAGACCGCGCGGACGCGCTCGCCGCGCGCATCGATCACGGTGAGCTCGCGGCGCTGATCATCGCGACGCGGGCAGAGCTCGCCCTCGCGCAGGACAAAGCGGAAGAGGCGGTGCGCCTTGCCGAGCAGTCGCTCGCGCATCCCCGGGCCACGCGGTACGCGCGCGGCAACGCCACGCTCATCCGCGCACGAGCGTTGAGCGCGAGCCGTACGACGCTGCCACGTGTAGTCGCCGCGTTCGAGCAGGCGATCAAGGCGAACGCTGGCGAACCGCAAGCACGCAGAGCCGAGGTGCACGAGGCCTACGCGGATGCGTTGGCCGCGCGCAACCAGACGCAAGCAGCCTTTGAGCAGAGCAAACGGGCCCTCGCGCTCACCCGTCCTGCGAGTGCGTAGTGGCGCTCACACGTCGTCGTGCCGTCGAATCACATATGCACCCGGACGCAAGGCCTGCGCCCGATCTGGTCCCCAGGCCCGCTGCAGCCGCTCAAGCACAGGTTCCGGCAAATAGGGCAAGAGATGCAAGACCAGTTCCGCCGCGGGTTTGACGCTCAGACCCGCGATGACGGCGTAGAGGGCTCCGGAGGCGTCTGCTGCGCTCTCATCCAGCGACGGACATCGGAGCCTTTCGCACATTCCACGTACGTAGCGCGGCGTACCCTCCACGGCAAGTGACGCGGATGATCTGCGCGTGGAACGCGAGCCGGTGGGTGAGTTGCCGCGCGGCATCGACGGCAACGCGACCTGCCGGTCGATCAGGGTCGCGCGCGGCTTGGGCGTTTCGGGCGACGTGCTCGCGCAGATCCTTATTCGCCGGCGCGGTGTCGAGCAGCAGCTTGAGCGGATCCGGAACCTATACAGGTGGGGCGACATGGCTGAGGACGCGTACCTGACCCAACGCAAGCTGCTCACGCGCGACCTCGAGGAACTCCCAATCGCAGACGACCCTGTCCCACCGGCGGAAGCAATCGCCCTCGCCTCGCGCGTCGGCGAGCTGTGGGGGGAGATGACCGACGACGAGCGTCGGCGCTTCGTGGAGGAGTGGTTCGATGAGCTTCGGCTTGGGCGGGACGGCACGATAGCAGTGCGCGCGAGAGAGACCTACCGCGAGATTGTCTTCAGCGCTCTTGACGCGTGGTGGAGGTCGGACCCGTCACGCCACCTTGGCGCCTTGCACCTCCTCAATGACCTTGACGCGCTTCATCTTCAGCTGAGCGTGAGCTGTGATGGCGTGGCGCCTAATAGCGGGACAAGGCGATGGTCCTGCACGTCGTTGCTCATGATTCCAGTGCGTTTTTCATCTCTGCGAACATCGCCACGCGCTTTGTCTTCAGCGTTCCGGGCGCGTAAGCGGCATGCCAATCGGTGCCCGTCTCGTCAAGCGTGAGCGCCTTCAGCGCCTGATCGTCCTGCTTGCCCTTGCGCGCTTCGGTCACCGAGCGGAAGTAGTAGTGGAAGAAGAGGCGGTTGAACTCGGTGAAGTAGATGTCGGCGACACGGGTGTCGCCTCGGATGATGACCATGTTCTCATCGTTGTCGTTGGTCGACGCCTTGCTGAAGTTCGCCGAGCCAGTCACGACGATCGGATCGTCGCTGAGCGGATCGTGTAGCAGGAACTTCGAATGGATGTAAGCGACGTGCTTGTTGAGCTGGAGCTCGCGCGTATTCGTCTCGTTGACCCACTGATAAAGGGGCGCCTTGATGAACGAGCCCCATGCCTCGTAAACGTTGTTCTTTGCGTTCAGGGCCACGAACGCGGTCTTCGGCTTCGTCCCGGCCTTGGGCTTTGACGGCACGTCGCGCTTCTCCAGGAGCATGAAGATGAGCGGGCCAGCAGCGTCGTTGTTACTGAGCACGTCCTTGAATTGCTTGCCTATGCCGAACGCGAGCGTGATCGCGGCAGACTTCTTCGAACTGTCCACCAGCTTCGCGTACGAGTTGAGGACAGCGAGTCCTTGCCGGGGGGAGAAGACTGGCATGACCCCCTTGATCGCATCCATCGTCGTCGGTGGCTTCGCGATCGCCTCGACCCTCGCGCGATAGTCCTTCTTCTTCTTGTTCGCGTCGGTCCTCGCGTCGCCCTTCTGCGAACCGGGGTCGGTCGAGAGAAGCTTCCAGTACTTCTGGTACGCGCTCGCGACCTTCGCGTCCCGGATCCAGTGCCCGACGTTCGTCTGCCCGAAGATGCCGCCCTGCGTGATGTTCGTCGAGCCCGTCCACACCTCTGCCGGCGCGGCTCTTTTTCCTTTCAGCAGGACCATGAACTTGTTGTGCTCGATGTTGGCCGGATTTGCTTCGCGCCAAATGACGGCGGAGCCCGGGAGGTGGGCTGCGTCTTTCGTCTTCTCGTTCTCATCTCGGGGGAATGGCGGGCTGACCTTCCCGGTCTTCTTGCTCTTCTTCCCGTTCTGTTTGCCGTCGAGGATGATTCGGACTTTCACGCCGCCCGAAGTGCGCGCAGTTTGGAGCGCATTCGCGACGGGCTGGTAGCTGAATTCGTAGAAGCAGCAGAGCAGCGTGTCGCCTTTCTTCGCATTCCTGATGAATTCAAGGATGCCCTGGTCGAGCTTGCGCGACAGCCACTTGTATGCATCCGCCCGTTTTGCTGCTGGCAGCTTGTCCGGCTTCTTGTTCCCGTACTTGCGAGCGTAGGCCTGACTGCTGGCGACGCCGCGGTTGAAGAACACGTCATGCGTCTTCGTGCTGAAGAGCTTCTCTGTCCGTACTTTGATGGAGATCGCTGGGTAGTCAGTGCGCGGCACTAGGTGCGTCTTCGTTCCCTCGAGCGGCGTGACGACGTACTCGTACGGCCGGTCGTCGAGCACGTTGAAGTCGTCCCACACGAAACTTTGGAGTGGGTGCTTCCACATGCTCTTTTCGGGGATCGACGTGGTCGACGTCCCAATCTCGGACTTGAACACTTTCGAGTTGAGCATGGGGAGGGTGCGATTCTTCGCACCATTCGGCAAGCTCGTGTCGGTCCGATCGATCGCGAAGCCGAAGAGCCCGGTGCGTGCCACGTCGGTCGCGGCGATCCCGAACGAGACCGTCCCGTTGCCGCTCACTGCGAAGACCTGGATGCCGTTGACGACCTTCGACTTGAAACGCATCGCCGCCTCCCCGCATGCTCTCTGCGGCGGACGGTCTAACGAGCGGCGTCCGCGACGCCGTCGAGAGTGACCGTCGACGAGCGTAGATCGCTCATGACATGGAACCTCCGTGTGAAAAGAAGCCTACTCGTCAGCAACTGGGTTGCGTGCGCTATGCGGTCGCGCTGTCCTTCACACCGGGCTGCATGCTTCGCGGTGCTCGGCGGTCGGGTCCTCCGCCGCGGCAAACGTTGGCCCGATCACGTGGCGGCCACGGAGAAATGCCGCTACTTGCGCTTGCGCCCTGCCGCCAGCGTCTTCGCTGCTTTGGTTTCGTTCTTCTCGCGTGTGTGAGGGTTGCGCAATGCCTTTCCCGCCTGGCTGAGCTGTGTCTTCGTCGGCTTCGCCATTGATCTCTCCTTCTAAGTCGATGTCCGCGGTCAGGCTAGAGCAGACCGTTGCGACGTAACTGCCTGACCAACTCCTCGCGGAAGAGCGCCGTTGCGACAAACAGGATGGCTAGGCCGATCACATGCTTTGTGCCCACTCTCGCCACCGCCTTTCGCCTTCCGTGCCAGTATATCCATTCGGATATGTCGCGTCTGAGGGCCGGCCCGCCCTAGATTTGGGTCAATGCACGAAGGCTCACCGATCGACCAGGGCAAGATCATCGAGCGGCTGGTTCAAGCGCGCGCAGATCGTGGCCTGACACAGGCATACGTCGCCGAACGGATGGGAACGACCCAGCCGTACATCGCGCGTCTCGAGTCCGCTACCAGCGACCCGCGCCTGTCGACGATCCTGCGTTACGCCGCGATCGTCGCCGGCGCGGCCCTACTCGCCACGATCCTTGCCGACCTTGACACGCAGGGCAAAGGAAGGCGCGGCTCGCGATAAGAAGCTGTCGGTCGAGCGCGTAGCGGAGACCAGCGAGCATTGGCTTTGTGAAGCACTCACGCAGCAACACCTCGGTCGTCTAGCGCACTCCGGAGTCGGGATCGAAAGCGGCTCAGGCTTCTACTGACTGCCTGTTGCCCCTTTTCCTTCCACAGGGCCTTGAGGCCAAGGGCATCGATGCATAGCAGCGCGGCCATCGGGGACAGCATGACCTCGTGGGAGCGCCTTGTCCGCGACGCGATTGAACAGTGGCGCATTTCGGAACGCCTCATCTTCTATCCCGCGGAGCTCGAGTCGCTGCCAGGCATCTGGCCGAGCACTGCTGCGCGCATCGTCCGCGCGCGCGAGAGCTGAAGGCGTCACCAAGGTCGAGGAGCTGCAGACAAGGAGCACAGCCGATGGTCGTCCTGCGCAGACATGTTGGGCTTTGCAGCACGCGATGCGAGTCGCATCAAATCAGCATGACGGCACCCACCTACACCACGTCACCGTGGACGGCCTCGCCGAATGGATCGCATGGTGGGACGCGCAGGAGGCTAGCGCGTGAACCAGCCGACAGGGCGGGTAGGCACTGGAGATCGCCGGTGGAACTTGGGTCGACCCGCCAGTGTTTGCCCTGACATCTCTGTCGAGGGTCTGGAAAAACTTTGCGGAATGTTGTCCGACCGAAGAGCCTAGGCGCGGGGACGGTGGGACCGTTCATGGCAACCGCGTGACGGGCGAGCGTGACCATGGTGAGCGGAACGCGCTGCGTGTGAGTCGCGCGCGACACGGGATAGGAGATAGAGGCCCGTGAAATGGGCCATTTGTGGCCTTGGTGGCGTGCGCGCTGTCCATCTTTCCTTCCGTCACACCGGTCAGTGACAAGTCGGCTATCATCTCTGCCAATGCGTCCTGTCCCGGTTGTCTTCACCGGCAAGCTCATCGGCTTCACGCCGCAGTTGCGGATTGAGCAGGTGCCGTTATCGCAGGATGTCGAAATTGATCTTTCTCAGATCGATTCGATGACCGCGGCTGGTGGGGTGTCGGTGGTGCGGGCGGCCGCTCTCGCCACGCAGCGAGCAAGCAACGGACACGCGGTCGTCCGCATCGTGTTTCCCATCGAGGTCGACCGGGCCGAGGTCCTCACCGCGAGCCACTGGGATCGCGACTTCCCTACGCAGATCGCGACGTCTGGCCCTCGAGCGACAACCTACGGCAGTGGAGTCCCGGTGGTTCTCCTAGACAATGGATCGATCGGTGGGTGGCTGGGTAACACCGCTGGCCTTCTAATCGGCAAAGATGAAGCCACTCGGCCATACGGTGAGGCGGCGTTTTACCTCTCAGAGGCTGTCGGCGAGATCGCACTTGGGGGCGATGGGTGTTACGCCGCGGCGACGTTCATCGGGTACGTCTTCCAGCTTGCGGTCGTGGGGCCGTCGCTCGAGCACATCGGCTATCTAATCGATGATCCTGCCGCGGCTCTTCGCGAAGGTGGAGATCTCGCGAGGGCGGTCGCGCTTGCGCGTCGTCTCGGCGCAGTGCTGATGTACCACGAGAGACGAGGGCTCCGCTTTGTCGGCGACAACCTAAGCAGGGTGAGCGACGTGCCCTCTGGGTCCGGTATCTCGTTCACGATCTTGCTCGCGGAGCGTTAGTGCCGTCGAAGCAGAGATCATCACAGAGGAGGGAAATGAAGAAGACGGGAGATTCGATTTTTCTGCTGCACCTTAGGTTTGCGCAGTTGGACAAATATTTTGGGCTTCGGCGTCGCGCCGTTCAGATTGCTCAGCAGATCGATCATGAGATTGCTCGATCCCGAGAGAGACTGCGAGGAATTGTTTTCGACTTCACGGGAGTCGAACTGGTGGGTCTGGCATTCACCGATGAGTTGTTGGCGCAGTCTCTCGTTTTCGTGCGCCGACCTGACGACGATGGGATGTTCTTGGTGTTCGTGGGCGCGAACGAGGAGGTTCGCACCGCGGTCGATGCTGCATTAGATCGACATCGTGCCATTGCCTTCTCAGCCGATAGCTCAGCCGACGTCGAACGTGGGAACCTTCAGCTAATCGGGGCAAATGACGAGCTTCGCGAGCTCTATGAACGGGTCAGTGCCAGCGGCGAGACACGGGCGAGTGAACTCAAAGACATGATCGACACTTCGCGCACGAACACAGCAAATCGTCTGAAGCGTCTGAGAGAGTATGGCGTCGTCGCCGGCGCGCCCACCCACGGCAAGGGGCAACCACTTGCGTACAAGGCCGCGTTTCCTCCAAAGGGAAACCTTCAGCTGGTCGAGGCCGCAACGCACTGACATTCGCTTGACCTCGGTCATCTCCGCGCGGTACTCTAATTGTCAGTGACAGGTATGACAGATTGAGGTGAGACATGAGCACTGAGGCACGAACACATCTGGTCGAGTTCACGGTGAACGGGAAAGAAGTCCAGACCGCGGAACGTGTTTTGACCGGGGCCGCCATCAAGGCCCTTGGCGGCGCGCCGGCAGATGCTCGTCTTTATCAGGACAAGGGCGGCGGCGCTGCAGATCGAGAAATCGCCGATGGTGAGGAGGTGCACATTCACGAGGACGAAGCCTTCTACACAGTTCCGAAGCACATCGATGCGGGAGCGCAGCACTGAACCCTCAGGCCACCGCTGAAGTTGAGCGACTACGCCGGATCTACGGTGAGGTCACAGGCCAGCCGGTCGATGCGCAGTCTGACCTAGTCATTGTCAGGGCCTTTCCGTGTCCTCCTGGTTGGACACCGGTTTCCGCACGCGTCGGCGTTCGTGTCCCTGCGCTGTATCCGGCGCAGGCCCTCGACACCTTCCTGCTCGGACGTGACATTCGTTCGCCATCAGGACAGCCACCGCGCAGCGTGATGACCCAGGTTCAGGTTGGCGACCAATTGTGGGACCAGATCAGTTGGCATTGGAACGGACCCTGGGATCCGACCGCGGAGAACTTGGTTACATTCGTCCGGAGCATCGGTCGCTACTTCGGCGAGCATCCATGATTCGAGAGATCACGTTCGCGCCCGACACGTACGCGGCGCTCCGTACGCACCTGTTCCCGTGGCCGGAGGAACGCGCGGCGCTCCTGCTTTGTGGGCATGCCCTCGGTGCTGAACGTCAACGGTTGTTGGTCCGAGAGGTGATTCCAATCGAGTCTGCTGCCCTGCTCCGACAGGAGTCGTTCGGCCTCCGGGTCGACGGACGCTTCTTCGTCCCACACGTTAAGCGAGCCCGCGCAGAAGGCTGGTCCCTTGTCTTTGTCCATAGCCACCCGTTCCAGGGAGGCGATTTCTTCTCGCTGACAGATCTCGAAGGCGAACGGGAGCTTCGCGAGTTTTGGCACACTCGTGCGCCGGGACGGCCGCACGCCACTCTCGTACTCAGCCCAGACGGCTTCGCTGCGAACTGGCTCGAGTCAGGTCGGCCGGCAGAGCCGATCGACCGCATTCGAGTGATCGGCCGATCGCTGACGACTTTGCAGCAGTCAGTCAACTCCACCACCAGCAGTCGACACGACCGTCAGATTCGCGCGTTTGGCGAGAGAACTCACTTCCAACTTGCGAGCGCGTCGGTCGCGATCGTGGGACTTGGCGGCATCGGCTCGCTCGTCGCTGTAGCGCTGGCGCGTCTCGGGCTTGGATCCTTTCAGCTGTGGGACAGCGACAAGATCGAGGAAAGCAATCTGAGTCGCGTCGCTGGAACAAACCCAACCGACGCTGAGCCACACCGCTCCAAAGTCGATGTCGCCGCGAGATTAATTCGGTCGATCAATCCGGCCGCCGACGTGATCATGCGTCCGGAGCAGCTGCACGTTGACTCAGGCAAGGCCCTCGCAGATGTCGACTACATCTTCTGCTGCGTGGATACACACACAGCTCGGGCCGAGCTGAACCGGTACGCCCGACAGTACCTCACGCCAGTCTTCAATCTGGGAAGCAGAATCACGACCGCGCCCGTAGGGATCTACGGAGCCATCGACTTTCTTGGACCGGACGGAGAGTGTTTGGTCTGCGCTGGCAAGGTGGACGCGCTTCGAGTCGCGCAGGAGCAGCTAGGGAAAGAGGAAGCCAAGCTGCACGTCGCACGCGGCTACCTCGACATCCCAACCCCTGAGCCAGCGGTGATCAGCCTCAATATGGCGGTTGTCGGCGTCGCCATTACGGATTTCCTCCGCTACCTTTCCGGCGATCAGCTTGAGAGCGCACTCGTCCTCGACCTGACTCGCTCAGTGATTCGCCGGCACGCATCAGCCTCGCGACCTTGTCCTGAGTGCGACGCGACACTCCAAGCTGTTGGTGACATTCCGGTCTGGAATGGTCGCCCATCCTCCTGACCTTGATGTCTCGCGCAGTTACCGTGAGATACGCCTGTGACTGCACACAGCACGACCGTCGACGCAGTGGCTGCGGCTGCGTGCCCGTCCCGAGGCAGAGGCTCTTCCTGCCCTCGCAATTCAGAGAAATTGCAGCGACAGTGAGCGCTGCGATGGGCGGCCAAGCACAACGACTGGGGCGCTCCGATCGCGAGACTGGTCGGTAGTGTGTCAACTGTCGCCAGGGCAACGAAGATCGCCGCACAGGGGGCTTCTTCGGGAGCCCGAGTTTGGTCATAATCTTGCGTGGGCGAAGACTGAAGGGAGCAGAGACGGTGGCAAAAGATCTTGTCAATGCCGAACGTCGGATTCTCACGCTCCTCAAGAACGGGCGGCGCAGTTCGGTGGACGTTGTTGATGAGCTTCGCCGTCAACACTTCGACGACCTGATTGTCCGCGACGCAATCTGGCGTCTAATTGGCTCGATGGAAGTCGAGCTGACGCCGAAGCGCGAACTGCGAGTTGTAGCTCCAAAAGAGCGCCGGGTCGTGTCCGCGTAGGACGCGCGCGCAGAACGAAGCCTCGCGAGCCGAAAACATCCCCGGCGAATGCCCCACCGACGGTTCGGGACGAACGGATTGTTCTGGAAGCCTCTGCGGCGCATCGATCCGAGTCTCAGCGCGATCGAGACCGAATCCTCTACACGAGCGCTCTCAGACGGCTGGCCGGTGTCACGCAGGTTGTCTCCGCCGCCGAAGGCTACGTTTTCCACAATCGACTGACCCACACCCTCGAGGTAGCTCAGATCGCGCGCCGTCTCGCCGAAAAGCTACTCACGGAGCGACCGAAGCTCGCCGAGTTGTTAGGGGGGATCGATGCTGAAGTTGTGGAAGCGGCCGCACTCGCCCACGACTTGGGCCACCCGCCCTTCGGTCACGTGGGCGAGAAAGAGCTTGATCGCGTCGTGCGCGAACGCGGACTGACTGACGGGTACGAGGGCAATGCCCAGACATTCCGAATCGTGACCAAGCTGGGCATTCGTACTGATAAGCCGGGTCTGAATCTCACTCGGGCGACGCTGAATGCAATCCTCAAATACCCTTGGCTGAAGGGCGCGCATGGCCAACACAGTCGAAAGTTCGGATCCTATGCGACTGAGCACGTCGAGTTTGACTGGGCACGAGCCATCTACATTGGTGATGACCGCAGGAGTGCCGAGGCAGAACTCATGGACTGGGCTGACGACATCGCTTACGCCGTGCACGATGTCGAAGACTTCTACCAAGCGGGCCTAATTCCGTTAGACCGTCTCGTTGTCGACCCAAAGGAGGTCGAGCGTTTTCTTAGCGGTGTTTTCGACCGCTGGTCACGAAGGAAAGTCCCACTCCACTACTCACACCCGAATCTCAGAGCTGCCTTCCGGGACCTTGCCATCACCTTCCCTGTCGCCGAACCGTACCGTGGTACACGCGTTCAACGAGCGAGCCTCCGCGATCTGACTAGCGGTCTCATCGGCCGGTACGTTGGTGCCATACGCCTTCGCGTTCCGCGCAACACCAAGGAGCGCAGGGTTGTCATAGAGCCATTCGCTGAAATGGAGATCACCATGCTCAAGGAACTCACGTGGCATTACGTCATCGCGAACCCAGCGCTTGCCGCGCAACAGCATGGTCAAAGGCAGGTGGTGCGGGAACTCTTCCGAATCCTTCTCGCCGCAACTGGCACCGATCGAGACTTGCTGCCTCCCGGGCCGCGTGAGGCGCTTGAGGACGCTGAAGCCACAACACCGAAGCCACAATGGGACGACGCCAGATGTCGCGTAATCGCTGACACCATCGCAGTAATGACAGAGAAACAAGCCTTCGAGATGCACGCACGGTTGACGGGCGTCGAGCCCGGGTCGGTGTTGAACGCAATTCTTGTGTAAGAGTGTGCCTACGCTCTCCTTGCGCTCCGGACCTCTGCGCGGACCCGTGCGAGTAGCTGAATCGTCGCCCAGAGATCCGGATGCGCCGAGGCCCAGTGGTGGCGGTCCTCTTCGGCGTTAGAAATCCTCGCGCCGCACTTCTTCGTTGGCATGACCGGATTCTCGGCGCCGGGTCGTAGGTCGATCCGCCGGTCGCGTTCCGTTGGCTCTCGGTCGGCGACGAGAACACCGCACTCGCGCGGGTATCTGGCGGCCTTCGCTTTTGGCGCCTTCGGCACGAGGTCGGATTGTCTACCTTCGGTCACGAACCAGGCGACGCACCATCTCCAACGTGCCGCTGCGCGGCCTCGCTTGACCTGCCTTCCAGCGCTTCGCCGTGCTTCGTCCGACCTTCAAGGCGCGAATGAGATCGCCAGTCGATATCCGCTTCAGCACCGGCAGCGTCTCGATCACCCACGGGTCACGCCGCGGTTCCTTGTAGACGTTGAGGTACTCGGCCTCGTCGTGCAGCACGCCGGCATCAACCTCATCGAGCCGGTTCGACTCCTTCCCCGCGTACACGATCCGTCCCATGTGCACCGCTCGTCGCTGCAGCTCTTGATTTCGATCGCTAGAGCAGCGGGCGCGAACGGCTGAAGCAGCCTGAAACGGGTCTGGTCAATGGACCACCCCGAAGCTGGCCGATCGTCGCGCTCGGATAGGAGCACAGCGGATGGTCTCGTGCGCAGACATGTTGGGTTTTCCAGCATGCGATGCGAGTCGCATCAAATCAGCGTGACGCGTCGCAGCTACACCACGTGACTGTCGATGGTCTGGCCGAATGGACTGCGTGGTGGGACGCGCAGGAGGCGAGCGCGTGAACTGGACGCATCCTCCTAGCCGCAGGAACTCCTGATCTCGCAGCGTCGGGTGCCTAAATGAGCGGCCGCTTCCTCGCCACGCCCCGAGAAGCTGTTCGTCGCGAACTGCTGCGAGACGCGATCGAAATCTCGTCGTTTTCTGCTGTGCGACTCGTTCCGTAATGCCATAAGCGCCGTCGGCCGTCTTGACGTAGCTCGGTTGATGGCTATCCTCCCAGAGATGTCCGACATCGTACAACTCGACTGGCTGGTTACACCCTGGAACCGTCGGGCTCTGCCGAACCAGCTTGCCAGCGCATTTCGCGATGGCATTCGGGCGCGGAGGATTGCGCCGGGGCAACGCCTGCCCTCTGAGCCTGAACTGGCAACGATCCTGGGAGTCAGCCGCACGACCCTACGAGCTGCCGTACAAGTCCTCGTTCTAGAGGGCCTGTTTGATCGGAAGCACGGCGTCGGGACGTTTGTCTCGGAGACCGCGAGCCATGCCGTCTCCGTTGTCGACGACATCTCTCAGCTGACGTCGACGTCTGATCTGATCCGGCAGCACGGCTATGAGCCTGGAGTCGCGTCCCTGCGCTATGACGTAGAGCCCGCGACGCTCGAATTGAGCGAAGTCTTGAACGTTCCGATCGGGTCGTCAGTTCTTCACCTGTCTAGGACTCGGACTGCCGATGGTCGACGCGCGATTCACGTCGAGGAGTACGTACCGTCGTCCATCGTCTCAAGAGAGCTCGTCCCAACTGGATCGGCTGATTGGTCCCTGTTTGCCCTCCTACGTTCCGTGGGTCACCCGGTCGTTTCCGCTACTTGTCGGATTCAGTCTGTAAATGCCTCAGCCGACCTGGCTAGAGAGTTGGGCGTCGTGCCGAATCACGCACTCCTGCTTCTCAGCCAGACAGCGATCTCATCTCGAGGAGAGATCGTCCTCTACGGCAACAGCTACGTCGATACCAACGTCTTTCGATTTCAAACTCTCCGACGGGCACGAACGGAGAACGAAAGCGCGGACGACGTCGTTTCCATGCGCAGAGGGAGGATTCGTAACAGCGATCACAACCAAGTAGAGAGCCGTGGCACTTAGCGACGAATCTGTAATCGAATCGCGCGCCCCCGAGTCAGTGCAGTCTCGACCAACTAGATGGAGGAGGAATAAGTGGAGAGTCCGACGCGCCGTTTGAAGTCGATAGTCCCAGCGCTCGTCGTTGCATTGCTTCTCTCTGCATGTGCAGGCGCGACACCGACGCCGACGGGGGCGGGCGTGAGCTCTAGCCCAGCAGGTCCATCCCAGACACTCACGACCGCACCTGTCACCTTACGCATTCTTCGGTATACCGCGACCAAGGCCGAAGAGGACCTACACGCCAGCTGGATTGCCGAGTTCAAGAAGGATCATCCCAATATCACGATCGAGGCCGAGGTTGTTCCTTTCGGAGAGTTGAGCAACAAGATTCAGGCGTCCGTCGCCGGAGGGAATCCGCCTGACATCTTCTTCATTGATGGCCCGAACACCAAGACCTATGCATACCTCAAGATCTTGCGACCCTTGGACCAGTACCTACCAGCGGGGTTCAAGGCAGACATCGTTGACGCCACACTCGAAGAGCAGTCGTACCAGGGACAACTCTATTCAATGCCAGACCGCCAGACGGCTCCGGCGCTCTTCTATAACAAGGACATGCTCGACGCCATCGGCGTTAAGCCGCCCACGAAGCTTGCGGACGCTTGGACATGGGACGAGGCACTTAAGGTATGGATGCAGCTCAAAGCGAAGTCTCCGGACGTCTGGCCTCTTGAGCCGTCCAGATTCGGCGCGGGAGGCGCGGGCTTTTACTATCGCGATGGCATCTTCTCGCGCTCAGCCGGCGACCGATCAGCACCCATAAGTTCGAGCCTCTACAAGACCTTCGCTGCGATAAGTCCCGATGGGACGACCGTGCAGGGCTACATCGATTCTCCGGAAGCGATCACTGCCGGAAAGTGGTTCCAGGACCTCACGATGGTTCACGCGGTGACCTCTAAAGTCGGAATTCCAAACGCCTTCCTAGACAAGAAGGCAGCCATGACCATCGACCACGAAGGCATCCTCGGTCGTATGAACACCCAATACCCCAACGGGGGCTTCAACATCGGTGTCACACCGATGCCTTATTTCAAGAAGCCGGTAGTCATGACTGGCAGTAACGCGTCAGGTATCTCGGCGCGCTCCACCCACCCAGCCGAGGCGGCCGCTTACTTGAATTTCATCTACAACGACGCGAATCGGCTGCGCTACTGGGACGCGAACCGCAACATGCCGGCTCGCAAGTCGCTCTTCGACAAGTTGCCAGCGTATAAGGACTACCCGCTCAGCATGCTGAAAGAACAACTTCTGACGATCGGCGCACCACGACCGCCAACGCCCGCGTGGGCGATCTTCGACTCCATCATTAATGCCGCGATTAAGGACATCTCACTTGGCGCGCCTGTTGAGACAACTCTCCATAAGGCTGCTGTCGATGTTGATAAGGAGCTAGCAAAGTACCCAAAGTAGGGTGATGAAAATGCGGGTCGCATCCCGCTCGGGAAACGAATCTGCGGGGGGCTCAGTCGAGTCGGCTGGGCCCCCCAGCATCCACGGGCCCGCCGCCACGCCGGCTCGCCCATTGGGAGACAGAGCGGTGCGCCGTTTGCGAGATGGGGCAACCATCGCGCTCTTCCTAACACCAGCGTTCGTCGGCTTAGGACTCTTTCACTTTCTGCCGATCTTCATTGCTCTTCGTGGAAGCCTATTTGACCTCAATCTTCTCGTGCCGGACCGCGAAACGTTCATCGGCGTAGAGCACTACATGACGATGCTCTCGGACGAAGAGTTCCGTCGATCGCTCCTCAACACTGTTGTTTACACGGGGACCAAGTTGGTGATCCAGCTACCCCTGTCGTTCGGGCTCGCGCTACTCATCGAAACACGTCTGCGCGGTACGACACTTCTTCGCAGCGCCATCTTCGCGCCAACGGTGACAGCGGTCGCGATTGCAGCGGTGATTTGGGGCCTCATGTATCAGCCGCAAGCCGGGCTGATCAATTCAATTCTCGGGGCGGTGGGCATCGAGCCTCAGTCCTTTCTGACTAGCAAAGACCAGGCGCTTCCATCGATCATCGCCCTGGGAATCTGGCAGGACACGGGATTGACCGTGCTGATCCTCTTAGGTGGTCTTCAAGGGATCCCTAGAGATTTCTACGAGGCCGCGCAGCTTGACGGTGCATCCGGCTGGCAAGCTGTGCGGCATCTAACGTTGCCCCTCCTCCGCCGAACCATCCTCTTCACGGTGGTGCTGACCACGATCTTTGCTTTCAAGGTGTTTGCCGAGGTCAAGATCATGACCGAGGGCGGACCGGAGAACAGCACCCTCATGACCGTGTACTACATCTACAAGAAGGCCTTCGTATTCCTCGACCTGGGCTACGCGTTCGCCTTGGCAGTCGTGTTGATGGCGATCCTGATTGCTATTGCACTTCTGCAGGGCCGGATTCTGCGGACGCGGTTCGAGTACTAAGTGAGTCGTCTTCAACGTCGGCCGAGGCCGCTGCGGTTCCTTCTCTACTTACTGATGCTTGCGGTAATGCTGACTTTTGCGACGCCGTTCCTTTGGATGTTCGGTTCTGCCTTCAAGACTCAGGGCGATATTTTCGCCCATGCATATCCGCTTACGTGGGAAACGATCCTTCCCGCGCGCCCGACTCTTGACAATTTTGCGAGTGTCATATTTGGACGGGGGATCGGCCGCAATTTCCTCAACAACCTGATCGTGGCGGCCGCACAGGTCGTGCTTACGCTCACCGTGTGCGCGATGGCGGCATACGCATTCGCCCGCCTGCGATTTCCAGGACGGGACGCGCTCTTCGGGCTAGTGCTCTTCGCCGCTCTGATTCCGTTTGAGGCAACGATGATCCCGCTGTTCCAGGTGATGGGAATCCTCGACCTTCGGTCTACCTATTTCGCATTGTTTCTTCCATGGATTGCGAATCCCCTGGGAATCTTCTTGCTTCGTCAAGCGTTCCTCGAGGTTCCCAGAGATTATGAGGAGGCCGCGATCATCGAAGGGGCATCTCGTCTTCAGATCTTTTGGAACATCGTCTTACCGATGTCGCGGCCGGCGCTTATCACATTGGTCTTGCTGACGTTCCTCTGGTCGTGGAACTCGTACCTATGGCCCCTGATCGTGATGCAGGACTCGTCCAAGCAAGTCATTCAAGTGGCCATCGCGAGCTTTAGTGCTCCCGAACAGCTTCCCTCCTGGGGGGACATCTTCGCAGCGTCCGCCCTGGCGACGGTTCCCGTGCTAACCATCTTCCTGCTCCTCCAGCGCTACTACGTGCGTGGAGTAGCAATGTCCGGGCTGAAGTGATCGTGCGGATTCGATGCTGTGCTTGACTGTGTAGCCGTCGGTGGTCTAACGCTTGATTCCGTAGTTGGACCCCGGGGAGACGTACATCACCGGCAGTGCGGCGGAAATGCGTTTTACGCCGCCGTCGGTATGCGCTTGTGGGCGAAGGCCGTTGGCATCGTCAGCCGGGTGGGGTCTGACTATCCGGCAGACTGTCTCGACGCTCTTGCCGACGCCGGCATCGACACATCGGGCATCCGTCGTGTCAACGATGAGCACGCCCTCCTGTCTGGATACCAGTACGACCAACAGGGCCATCGTCGGCAGGTAGATCCGTCCAGTCGCTTACCTCTATCCGAGCCGACAGTTGGAAAGGAATGGGCCGAGCAATCGTCGATGATTCGAGTGCCGGAGTCTGTTCGGGAGCTATTCGACCCGAGGTTTGACGATGTACCTGCATCATTCCGATCCGCACGCGGTTTTCACATCGCAAATATGGGGTATCCAGCCCAGCGGGCCTACGTCGACTCTCTTCAGGGCAAGCTACTAAGCCTGGATGCAACCGACCCGGATTTGCCGCTCGAGCTTCACACGAAATTGCTGGGCGCCGTGGATTTGTTTCTGCCTAGCGAGATCCAGGCCAAAGGGCTACTCACTGGCGCCAAGGAGGACTGGCCGCATGCTCTGGCAAGGCTCGCTGAGCTCGGCCCCTGGATCGTCGCGGTCAAGGTCGGAAGTGAAGGCTCTTGGGTGCACGACTCGAAGGCCGGACGATCGTGGCACATTCCCGTGGTTCCGCTGGCTCAAGTCAAAGACCCGACTGGGGCCGGCGACGCCTACTGCGGAGGATTTCTGGCCGCAGTCATCGACGGCCATGACGCGCTCGAGTCTGGCCTTCGGGCGACGGTATCGGCGTCCTTTGTCATAGAAGCATTCGATGCAAGACATGGCTTGCAGGTTTCGAGGGACGAGGCCGAGAGCCGACTCGTCCCTCTACGACGGCTTGTGTCGGAGGCAGGGCGAAATTCACAACTCAACTAGAGGTGCGTTCTCCACCATCGTGAACTTACTCACGGCCAAATCAGGTTCGATCCTGCCATGGCAAGTGACGAGAGCGCGCTCTCGCAGATTGGATTGAATTTGTGAATGACCGCACGGACTTTGTGAACAAGCGCGCAGTGAGCGTGGAAACGATGTTGTCAGCTATCGAGCACCAAGCTGAGCTCGTAGATGGCGTCGTGCGAAGTGTCGGAATACAGGCCAGCCGTGTGGTACAGGAGCTTCAGGGACGCGGCATTCGCAATGTCTACGTCACGGGGTGCGGCGACTCCCTGTACGCCGCATTGGCCGTGCGTCTCGCGTTCGATTTGCACTCCGGCTGCCGTATGGAGCCCGTCGAGGCGCTCGAGTTTTCACGCTATGTCGTCCACGGCATTCCCGAGCGGTCGGCCGTCTTTGGCGTTTCGGCGAGTGGGAATAAGGCTCGCACAATCGAGGCCATGAGGCGGGCGAAGACCGCAGGCGCACTCACCGTCGCAGTAACCGGCACGGATGGTGGCGCCTTCGCTGGGGAAACGGATCTGGCGATTTATCAGAATGAGTCGGAATACCGCGTACCTGCTCCACCCGGCGAGGGCACATTCAAGCTGGGCAACTACATCGCGAGCATCGTGTCCCTCTACCTAGTAGCCCTCGGCCTGGGTATAGGCACGGGGAGATTGAATCGCGATGGACACGCCGAGCTCGTCGAGGAAATCCGAAGAGCAGGCACGGTGATTTCGCGAACGATTCAAGCGAATGCCGAGTCATTGGACCGGTTAGCCAAGGTGCTGTCCGAAACGGACGAGTACCACATCCTAGGAGGCGGGCCCAGCTACGCGACGGCACTGTTCATGGCGGCGAAGATGTTCGAGTTACCGCAGCGCCATGGAGTACCGGTAGAACTTGAAGAGTGGGCACACGAGCAGTACTTCCTTACGCGCCGCGGGACCCACCTCATCGTCATCGTTCCGCCGGGGGCGAGCCGCGATCGAGCGCACGAGTTGATTTCGGGTGCAAAGGCCATGGGCGCACACATCACGTCGGTCTGCGACTCGGAAGATCGGGAAACTCAATCCATATCCGACTCCACATGTCCGGTCGTCGGAACAATTCGTGAGGAGTTCTCACCGCTGACCTACTGCGTACCTGGGCAACTGTTGGCGACGGCGATTAGCAAATCGCTCGGCAAACCAGCGTTTCAGTTCATCAGCAGTGATCAGTACGAGACCAACGTTCGGATGGTCGCGGGAAGTCAAATCAGATGAGATATGCGCTGTTTGGTGGGCCGGATGCTCAGCCGCGTGCCCATCCGTTGATGCCAATAGCTGGCGGAGACAATCGATGACGCAGCCCGGTGGGCATTTCTTTCAGACGATCAAGAAGCCAGTGATCGCAACTCTCCATCTCAAGGCTCTGCCGGGCAGCCCGTCGTACCGGGGAGAAGGTCTGGATCGCGTCATTGAGAACGCTGTTTCCGATGGCGCAGCGCTGGCGGCAGGAGGAGTAGACGCAATCTGCATCCAGAACAATCAGGATTGGCCTCCAGCCGCAGAGAGGGCAGAGACCATCGCGTACATGACTCGAATTGCGACGGAGATGCGTCGTGAGTTCGGCCCGATCCCGCTAGGGATAAGCATCCTTCCTAACGGGACCGACAGCGCATTGTCGGTTGCGCACGCCGTCGACGCGGCGTTTGTTCGGGTCAAGGTTTATGTCGGTGCCGTGGTTGCGTTCGGAGGCATCATTGAAGGAACGGCGTACGAGGCACAGTCCTTCCGCGCACGCACGGGCGCACAAGACATCCAGATTGCGGCGGACGTCTATGACCGGTCCAGCTCCCCTTTAGGGTCGATGCCGATCGAGGAGGCCGCTGTTCAGGCGTCTCGCCAAGGAATGGCCGACGCCTTAGTTGTCACGGGGACATCAGTGGAGGAGAGCCTGGCCAGGGTGCGGCTCGTGAAGCCCAGGGTCGGCAACACGCCGGTGTATGTCGGAGGCGGGACCACGCACGAGAATGTCGGACGATTTCTCGCTGAGTTCGACGGGGTGATCGTGGGCCATACGTTCAAGAGAGATAAGGAATCAGGTGGTGGAGTCGATGTCGCGCGAGTCCGTCAATACATGGAAGCTGTTAAGCGTGTCCGGAAGTAGACGCGAGTTTCCCCGGAGCGCGTCATGCCGGTAGATCTTGTTATCAGAAACGGAACTGTCGTAACCGGTGACGAGACATTTGCGGCCGGCATCGCCATAGATAAGGGCCGCATTGTCGCCGTCGCTACCGAGAACTATTTGCCTCCCGCCTTGAAGGACCTCGACGCAGGTGGCATGTACGTCATGCCCGGCCTGATCGATGCCCACGTCCATTTCCGAACTCCGGGTCTGGAGCACAAGGAAGACCTGACAACCGGATCGATCGGAGCGGCGGTAGGTGGCGTGACTTGCGTGCTTGATATGCCGAATACCGTTCCGCTCACAGCGAGTTCGGCCATCGTCGCACTGAGGCAAAGGCTCATAGCCGAGAGTTCATATGTGGACGTGATGCTTGTAGGCGTCTTGATTCCAGACAACGGCGGCGAAATCGTGCCGATGGCGGAATCGGGAGTCGTTGGTTACAAGGTTTATCTCGGCGAGAGCGTGGGAGGAATAGCAACTCCAGACGACGGGCAGCTTCTCGACTACATGGCTGATGTCGCAAACACCGGCCTTCGCTTTGCGTTTCATGCCGAATCTGGTCCGATCTTGCGCCACGCTCAAGCGAAGGTCCGCGTTGCTGGTCGGACCGACGGGGCAGCATTTGCCGAGTCCCGCCCGGTCATCGCGGAAGTGGAAGCCATCCACCGTGTCTGTCTATTTGCGTCGCATACTGGCGCGAAGATTCACATCCTGCACCTCAGCTCGAAAGACGGCCTAAACGCCATTCGAGAGTGGCGCAGGAAGGGCGTTGATGTCACAGCGGAGACCGCGCCCCAGTACTTGTTTTTGACCCACGACGACCTCGTGCAGCAGGGATCCCGTCTGCGTTGTAATCCGCCTGTGCGCACGGCCGATGACGCGGCCGAACTCTATCGCGGTCTCTTAGACGGCGATATCGACATGATCGCCACTGATCACGCGCCACATACGGACGCCGAGAAGACGGCTTCGGACATTTGGCAGGCAATGTCGGGCATCACGGGAGTAGAGACCGCTGCTGCCCTCGTTCTCTCCGAAGCTGTCAACACACGTGGGATGACGCTCGAGCGATTCGTCAACGTCTCCTCTGTCAACCCCGCCCGAGTTTGGGGAGTTTGGCCGCGGAAGGGTGCTCTGGTGGTTGGTGCGGATGCCGATGTCACGATCGTTGACTTGAAGCGCGATTGGGTAATTGATGAGAAGACGCTCCACAGCAAGAACAAAGTCTCTGTGTGGCATGGCCGCTCCGGCCGGGGAAAGCCCGTCAGCACGATCATTGGTGGTCGACCAGTAGTGGTGAACGGTGAGTTAGTAGCCGCGCAACCTTCAGGTCGTCTGGTCAACCCTGTACGACCAGAACGCCGTGACGGTTTCGCATGACCGGCACGAGCCCCGACGGGATGACGTGGTTAGGCGTAGATGGATTCCTCGATGGACGCCAAGAGCGGCAGAAGAACATCGTCGTTGGTCTTTCGGGCTCACACATTTCCTGGGTCGGTTCTGCAAACGACTTGGACCAAGAGCGTCGCTCCACCGTGCAGTGGTTTCCTGGATGCACGCTTCTCCCAGGCATTATCGATGTCCATACGCATTTGTCGTTGGCTGCGGATGGCCGAACGTACGAGGAGATGGCCGCCGACGATGACCGGGCGATGGTCGAAATCGCGGCCCGGAATGCGCGAGTTCACTTACAGGCGGGAGTGACGACAGTTAGGGAGAATGGCGCGCGCAACGACGTGGGATTCACGATCCGAGACACGATCGCCTCCGGGCGCGCTACGGGTCCCCGTGTGCTGGCTAGCGGCCGGCCAATAACACCATCGGGCGGGCACTTCCACTGGTGCAATGGCGTAGCCGATGGGGAAGTCGCGCTTCGCGCCGCCGCGAACCAACTGATCGATCAGGGCGCGGATCATCTCAAGATCATGGCAAGCGGCGGAGGAACAAAGTCAAGCAATCCGCGGTTGCCCACCTACACGATCGGTGAGTTATCCGCAGTTGTAGCTGTGGCGCACGAACGCCAGCGACTTACGACTGCGCATTGTCGAGCAACCGAGAGCCTCGCGCGAGCACAGAACGCTGCGATCGATTGTGTAGAACACGCTGAGTTTCTGGGTCCCGATGGTGCAATTCAATTCGATGAGAAGATTGCAGAAGGGCTCGTCGCGTCCGGGACATACATCAGTCCAACCTTGCAAGCCTTCGGTCATTACCGTCTCGTGGAACTGCGCCGTATCGCGCTCGAGCGGGGCCTCTCTCGTGACGAGCAACTCGCTGACGACCAACTCCGGCGGCACCTTGACACTCACCTCGGTACCTTTGCGGCTTTCCTCAGACTCGGCGCTGGTGCCCGTATGGTGTACGGGTCCGATGCTGGGCCTCACTTCACCCGCTTCGGCGACGTGGCATTTGGTCTCCAACTCATGGTGGATGGCGGTATGAGCCCGCTCCAAGCCATTGCAGCGGCCACGAGCGTTGCCGCGGAAGCCTGCGGGCGGGATGACATCGGGATCATCGCGGTCGGTAAACGTGCTGATTGCATTGTCGTTCTAGGCGATCCATCGGCCGACATCGCGGCGATCGCGAGAATCGTCGCTGTTTATAAGGACGGCGCCCTCGCGCACGCGAGTCCTTCGTAGCGGTCTTAGCTTCACCTTCCTGCCTGGCGCGTTGCCTCTAATCCACCACGCACCGACGTTTGGACAGACGTCGAACGTGCCTCGGCGGCGGGCTCGTCATTCATCGCTTACGAGCGGGAGCTCCTTCGGCCAGGGACGCAACGCATTCGGATTCGTCAGGTGCCACGCGCGTCCGCCGTAGAACTGCCGACCGTCTGGCCGCGTCTCTGACAGAGGCTCGCTCTCGAACACGATTCGTCGCGCTCGGACAGGAGCACAGCGGATGGTCTTCGTGCGCAGAAATGTTGGGCTTTTCAGCATGCGATGCGAGTCGCATCAAATCAGCGTGACGCGCGCAGCTACACCACGTGACTGTTGACGGTCTGGCCGAGTGGATTGCCTGGTGGGACGCGCAGGAGGCGAGTGCGTGAACGGACCCATCTTCGGGGGTCAGCTGCGCTGGCCGATGCCGGCTCGAACGGGGGTCGAACCCGCCGGTCTTTGCCAGTGACATAGCGGTCGAAGGTCTTGAAGCGTCAGATCGGCTGCTCGAGGGGGTTTGCCCAGAGGCGCTTAGGTCGCGATGGTGAACGACCCACCCGGCGTGTGAGTCGAGCGCGACGGGGGGTATGGGAACGTGCAGGTTTGTGAACACATGCCCTTTGGGACGCGACTAGAGTCTCGTGGATGACAGTCGGCGTCGAGCCAAGCTCCTATCGAGACGGTCGCCTTGTCTTCATTCCGAACGGCGGCGCTCTCCCGCGATCCTGCGTGCGGTGCGGAAATGTCGCCTCGGGCGCGGTCGACCGCGAGTTGAAGTGGAAATCAGCAGGTCAACTTGCGCTCGGCCTCGCAGTCGGCTTCTCGCGTCAGTGGAAGACTACCGTCGTTGTACCGCTATGTGAGAGGCACTCCAGTCTGTACACGCAGGGGACCCGCCTCGTGTGGATCGGGCTCGTTACCACGGTCGCGTCAGTGATTTGGGTCATCGCTTCACAGCAAGGAAGTCTTCTCGCTCTCATTGGCATCATCGGCGGTCTCGTGCTGGCGATCTTTGGTGACTGGCGCCGCTCGCGGACCGCGGGCGTAGTTAGTGCGTCGCGCATCGACAAGACTGGGGTGTGGCTGGACGGTCAATCCAGTCTTGTATCCCCTTGGGGACTATTCGGACGAATCCGCCGACGAGGAAACCGAACATAAGCATGACCACGATGTATGGGAGATTGAGAACGAAGATGATGCCGACGCCAATCTTGTCCCCGAATGAACCGCGCATGAAGTCACGGGGAAACTCACTAACGAGTTTCGTATACATCGTCCAAATGTCGTCGTCATCATCCGTTGGGACCGTCGGCTCCGCGGCAATCGGTAAGGTTTTGTGGGTGGAAGCGACGAGGGCGGGATACTCGCGCTTGTACACCGCATAGATTCCCCAGAACGAGCTAATGACGATCAGCGCGACAGAAGCCAGTAGCTCGAGACCAGGAGCCCGCAGCAACAGGACCGTAGAGACGCCGCCGATGACCAGGAGACTCAGCACGAAAAGCCCAACCGCTACCTGAAGGCGGCGATTCGGCGCGACAACGGCACCGGCAAGGATTGACGCGGCTGGTAGAACGAGCGACTGAACGAGACGCTGCGCCGTCGTAGCTGGGATGAATCTGATCAACGACAGCGACCCGTCGTCGGAACGAAGAAGTTGCACAACGACATTCACGGCAAGGGTTGTGGCGAGGGTAACGAGCACCACCGCGGGCAGGACCAGGAGCCAACGCAGCCAGTCGGGGATAACCCAGGCATCTTCGTCGTTCTTCACGCCTCACTCGCAGTGCGGCGTGTTATGCCCAAGACGCTCTTTGTCGATTCGTCATGCCCGCAAGTCTCGTCCACCTGTCTAGCCAATCTGCAATTCAGCCCAGGCGACGCACAATCTGTCGCGCGACAACGTGACCCGAGTGCTGCGCTCAACATTCGTTCAGAGCACCACAGGCGGTCAGGCCGCCCCTTTCGCGCGATCCTGATTGGAGGCCGCTTCCCTGACGCGCGGAGCAGGTCGTCTTGTGAGTCGTGTGGACGAACACAATCTCACGACTCCACACTGGAGCGGTACTTGCGTGACCAACTTCGCAGACTCGTGCTCGACGTACGGCGGGTTCGCGACGGCTTGGACGACGTCTACGAAGTGCGGCCGGTGCGGGCTGACGATGGCGCTCGAGGTGGCCCGACCAGAGACGCAGGCGACGTCCGTATTCGTCATCGTCGCTGGCGTTGTCGGCTTCGGTCTCGGCGCACTTTCGCGAAGGATTCGCTCCTAAGCCGAATCGCGGTCTCTAGGCGTCGCCTCGTGGCTCGAGAGGGTTCTGGTTCACACCGACGCTGACTTGGCCCTCGTAGATGAAGTTCCCGAATAGCTTCTCAGGCGCCGGTCGCCGCATGTGCTCATCGGCAGCGAAGTCGTAGTACTTCGCAAGAGTGCCCGTCGGGCAGAGAACGTAATGCACGCAATGCGTCGCGTCTCCCGCGAAGCCGTTCGCGAGTACCTTTCTCGGCGCGTATGTGGCGAGGAGTTCTCGGTCGCCACTCGCGATGACCTCGGACCACTGCGGGTCATCAAAGACGCTCGCGGCGAGCCAGAAGTCATCCCGGTGTATTAGCGGAAGCCTCGCCGCTTGATTGAAGATTGGCGACTCGACGACAAGGTAGCCGTATGGCTTGTTCGTGCCAGGGTCTACGACTTTGTCGTCGACGATCTGTGTGTCCTTCCGATCGAATGCAGTGACGCGAACAACCTGTCGAACGATGTCCTTCCACGGAATCTCGACACCGACGAGTGGCTCCGACCCGCCCGCCCACTCCTTCCGAATCATGTTGCTTGCGAACTCGTTCGCTTGCCCATGAACTCGACTGGCGAAGAGCGCCATGCTGCCCAACGCAAACACAGGGCCGATGACGACAAGAGCTAGACCGATCCAAAGGACCATCCAGTTGCCGGACGTGAGCCCTAGAACTATTCCCGCGGCCGCGGCGAGGAGACCGAGCGGCAGCACCACGACCATGCCGAACATGTACGGGCCCCTCATGGCGGGTGAAAGTAACGCGAGGTGGGTCAGCAGGCCAGTGGGCACCGTGTTTCGTTCCGCACTCATACCCCGCGACGTTGCTGCATCTGTGGATCAAGCGCGGGCAAGGATCTCGCTGACGAACTCGACTGGACACGCGGGGCGCTCCCGCACATCTGTGACTAGCACCTCGGCGCACACTGAGGTAGTGATGAACACGGGTGCCTAACGGAATTGGTTCTGCAGTTGGCCCCGAAGCAATAGCAGGGACCCTCCGACAAGCAGTATCGGGAGCAAGACGCCCGCGACGCCGACCCACAGCAGCACGGCCTGGGACACGGTGCGCGATCGGGGATCGCCTTTGCGCCACGCGTACATGGTCAGAGAAGCGAAGCCGATTCCGAGGGAGAGTGAGAGAACATTCGGACCGAGGGACACGGTAGGTGAGACTCCCCACCACAAGAACATGATCGCAAAGAGCCCCGCCGCAGTGGTCCAGATTGCCGGGCGCTCTTGCTGCATTTCGGCCGGGCGCTCTCGCTGCACTTCGGTAGTGCTCGCATCAACACTCGGCTGCTTGTACTCGACGCTGGCGTCGCCTTGAGGTCGTCTAAGCCCGGCGTCTTTAGGTTCGGACATCCGCCACCCTGCAACGTTTTCCAGGCAGTCTACGTATCGTCCTCCTGCGCACCCAAGGGCACCTTCGTCACTCTCCCTTGAACTGAGGGGGCGCGGTCGAAAGATGCCCAAAGCCACAGAGGTCAGCAATAGCCTGAAGAATCGCGAGCAATTCCGTGAATCGCGGTGTGCGGAAGCTCGCGGCTGATACCGAAGTTCAGGCTCCAAGAGCAGTGGTGTAGGGCGATCAATAGTCTTGAGAAGTGCGGCGGGCAGGCCGCGCCCCCTTGCGCACCGTCGTCGTCAGTCTGGCGCGGTCGCCGCCTCGATCGCGGCCGCGACCCGCCGCGTGAGGTTGATCAGCGAGCGCAGCTCGGATGCTGTCGGCGGCAACTCATAAGCGTGGTGATGGCACGCACGTGAGAGCGCGCTCCATGCGTACGAAGCGTCGCGGGCCGCCTCTTGATCGCGCAGGTAGGAGGGCAGCACGAGCAGCTGCGCGGTCGTCGAGCACTGCGCCATGATCGGCGAGCGCTTCCGCCACAGGAGATCCATCGCCATCTCCAGCGACTGACGCGCCAGAAGAGCCGAAGCGCGCGCCCAGCATCCAAAGAGCACGTCGCCCGGATCCACGAGCACGCGCTCGGCGGCGTCCACGAGTTCCTTCGGGCTCACTTGAGCTTCCGGAGCTTCTCGGTGAGTGTCGAGGTGCGCTGCGTGAGTGCCTTCAGGTCCCCGGCGTATCCCTCGTGTGGCCCGGTGTTGCTCGCCTTGAACGCGTCCCCCTGCTCGGGCCCGAAGTCGCGGTTGATCCGCGGGAGGACATCGGCACCGCGGTCCTTCTCGTCGTAGAGCGCAAGGCTGGCGAGCTGCGTCAGCGTCTTCGCTTCAGCGATGGACTCCTCGACCCTTACGAACGAGTCGCCTCGCAGCAGTCGTCTTCTGCGCACGACCTCCCAGCACGCTGCCTCGATAGCCAAGCGGCAGAAGCCCGGGACCGTCCGCCGCGCGATCTCGAGTGGCAGCTCCTCCGTGAACGCGAGCGTGCGCGCGTCGGCGATCGCGCGCCAGACCGGATCGGCCTCGGTGCGCACGTGAACGACGGATCCTTCGCGCCGCGTGACGCCGAGGATCGTCGCCCGTATCTCGAGGCGGCGCACCGCCTCCGGCAGGCGGTCGTCATGTGTGAACACGAGGACCTGCCGCTCGGAGGCGACGAGCTCGAGCACGCGAGCGAGGCCATCGACGCGGGCTGGGTCCATCGACTGCACCGGATCGTCGATGACGATGAAACGGAACGGGCTCTCGGCAGTCGTGGCCCGCGGCACGAACAGGCTCAGCGCGATGGCGTGCAGCTCGCCCTGGCTCATGACGCCGAGCGCCTGTGCGGGTTTCCCGTCGACCTCTACGCGCAGCACCGAACGACGCTGCGCGCCGCTGCCTTCGAGCGTGAGCCCTTCGAGCTCGACGTTGCTCTGCTGACGCATGAGCTCCCACAGCCGTCGCGCGTGGTCAGCGACCGGAGCGAAGCGCTCGCCGCGGATCTCGTCGCTCGTGTCCCTTAACCACGCCTCGGCACGCGTGATCTCAGCGACGCGAGTTGACGCCGCGGCGGCGGACTCCGCCTCATCGATCCACGTCGCGAGCGCCGGAACAAAGCGCGCCCAGGCCTCGTCTCGTGTTGCGACCGCGGCGCGCGCCTGCTCCTGCGCGGTGGCGAGCAGGGCGGCGACCTCCTTGGCCTGCGTCTCGATGCGACGCGCGGCGGCCTTAACGTCCGCGTCGTCCGCCGAGAACCACGCATTCCACGCTGTCGCGAGCCTGGTCGTGTCGATGGCCGACTTCTTGAGGCTCGTCACGCACGCGGGCACTGGCCGGAGGAGGGAGGTGAGGCGGGAGAGTGCGACGCCCGCAGTGCGCTGCGTCTCGTCGAATTTCGCGGCGCGCGCCTCAAGCTCCCTCACTTGCTTCGCGGTCGCATCTCGCCACGGCTTCCCGAGCTCACCTGACGAGCACACCGGGCACTTCTTCGGCTTGTGCCGCTCGTGATACGCGAGCGCCGACCCGAGCAGCTGCGCGAGCTCGCGCGCCTCGGCCGCCGGCGTACCGGCAAGCGCGTCCTGCGCCGCGACGGCCTTGCGAAGCCCATCGGCAGCGCGCGCGATTGCCTCGGCGTCGATCGGCTCGAGCTCGGCGAGCTGGCGCATCGCCGCGCTGACCGACTCCTGGGACGCCTCACCCGTGACGAGCAGCTTCCGCAGCGCCACAAGGTCCGGCGTGGGACCCTCGAGTTCCTTGCGCGCCTTACTCGCACGATCGTCATCGAGGAGACGCAGCTGTGTGATGAGGCCGGCGGTCTTCGAGCGGACCGCATCCTTTGCGCGACTCGCCTCGAGCCGTGCCTGCTGCAGCGCCTTCTGCGCGGCGGCGAGATCGTCCAGACCGAGCATCGCCGACAGCTTGTCGTGGAGCGCGGTCGGCCCTTCGTCGAACATCGCGCCGAGCTCGTTGTACGAGAGGAACGGCCGGTAGAGTTCGAGCGATCGCGTCCAGCCCAGCGACTCGAACTGCGCTTTCTTTCCGTTGGCGCGCTGGATCGTGCGCGTCCCGTTCTCGACATCGCCATCGGCGGGCCACTGCTGGACCGCCGTGGCGACGCCGTCGCCCTCGAACACGAGTTCGACGCGGAGCTCTGAGGATCCGTGGTGAAGATTGCGCCAGCCCTCGCGCCAGACCTTCGAACGGGTCGACCAGCGGCGGTTCGTACCCGTGGTGAGGAGTTCGACGGCCTCCGCGAAGCTCGACTTGCCCGAGCCGTTCCTGCCCACGACAAGCGTCAGGCCGTTCCCGGGCGCGAGCTCGAGTGTCGAGGGAGCGCCGATGCCGCGAAAGCCCTCTACGGTGACTGACTTGATGTAGGCGGGACCCGAGACGACCTCGCTCTTGCCCGTCGCCTCCGGCTTCCACTCGGCGTCGTCGAGCGCCGCGGCGAGCGCACGATCGCTCGAACAAGCGGCAAGGACGAGCTTTGCCCACGGCGTCTTCGCGTAGCCGCCCTGGTCGAGGCGCTGCCGAACGATCTCCAAGAGCGTCCGATCCACAGACCGACCCCCCTCACATCGTTGCTGACCATTTAGTCCATAGCGTCGAGGTAGAACTGGAGTCGCGCGCGCGACACCTTGGACCACTTGAGCTCGAACTGCGGAGCCTGCGGGAAGGTTAAGCGCGACGCCTAAAAGTTAACTGAACGGATGTACCATCCCGAGCAGTAACGCGGGGAGGTTTGGAAGTGGCCAAAGGCAAGGACATCCACGTGGTTCCGAAGGGTCCTGGGAAGTGGCAGGTCAAGCCGGAAGGCGGACAGCCGCTCTCCGACCACCGCACGCAGCAGGCCGCGATCGACAAAGGACGCCCGATCGCGCGGCGCAACGAGAGCGAGCTCGTGATCCACCGTCCCGACGGCGAGATCCGTGACGCCGATAGTCATGGTCACGACCCGCGGAAGTCGAAGGGCTAACGACAGCCGCCATTCAGCTTGAGGAGTCGAAAGTACGGGTTCTGAGCCGACCGCTGGTGGCGATTCCGAGAGCGCGGCAGTGACAAGTGCCGCCACGAGTCCGGCAGCAGTCGCAATTCTCGGATGGGGTTCGCTCTGCTACGACTGGCATGGGTTAGCTCTAGCCGAGCCAGTGCGATGGCGCCTCGCTGGTTTAACCCTTCCGATTGAGTTCTCGCGTAAGTCGCGGCAAGGCGCACGAAAGGATCTCCTGACCGCGGTGATCGACCCATCTTGCCCCAACGATGTGCCGGTCCGTTTCGCAGTATCCACTTACACGACGCTCGACACAGCGCGAGAACACCTCCGCATACGCGAGAACAAGACGCGTCGAGAATGGATTGGGTCGATCGATCGAGACGGCACTGGCCTGGGCGACGTCACCACCGAGCTACGCGATCGAATCTACGGATGGCTGCTCAAGACGCCGCACATAGGAGTCGTGTGGACAGCGATCCCACCCGACTTCGGTGGACAGCAATTCTCGGTCCCCGCCGCAGTGCGCCACTTTTGCGAGCTAGACAGAGGCAAGAAGCAGGACGCGCGCAACTACATTGCCCAGGCCCCTGACGAGGTCGACACGCCTGTGCGGCGGGCATTGCGTGATGCCGGTCTCTTGGCTGGCGCGGATCCTCGACCGATCGACGTCGAGACTGTCTGGGAGGACTAAGGACGCCTACCGCTCAGCACCTCTGCACGAACCCGCGCAAGTAACTGGATCGTCGCCCACATGTCGCGCATCCTCTAGCTTCGAGCGGGCCCCAGGGAACTCAGCCACGTCCGTGACGATAGGCTGGTCGTGCTGCGGCGAGCGGCATGATCCTTAGATCACGGCCACGGACCCCAGAGCTCAACGATTGCGGCTCCATCGGCAGTCCGGGTTGGCATGCCCACGAAGACGAAGCATCCTTCCGCCACGTGGCGGCGATAGTCGTCCATCTTGTCCAGCGGCCCGCCCTTATTGCCCCACGGGTCGGCGCGAACCACGAAGCGATCGGCACCGGCGCTGGTCAGGGCCGAGGAGACGAGCTGGATCGCATCCGCCCTCCCAAGGCATTGGCGAAGGAGTTCGTCGATCAAAAACTCCTTGGCCTCGGCAACCTGCCGGCTGATGCCAGGTATGAGAACGACGGTGTGGTGCGGGACGACGATGAAGGAGCTCACGCAGGACGCCTCCGCGGCCCCCGGCCGCGACTCGATCACCCAGTCCGTTTTGCCCAGCGCATCCAGCTTTGCCTGGATAGCCTGGGTCGCAGCGGTCGCCGTCAGGCAGTGGCCGGCCAACACTTCCTTGAGTGCGGCTTCGAGAGCTGGCTCGGGGAGGTCGGGATAGGTGATTCGCTGGGCGATGGCGACGGACCCGGCCAGCAGGAGGGTGGCCGCGGCCAGCAGCACGATCAGCCCGCGGCGTCGCCGTGGAGCCCCCGACCGTCGCCCAGTGACAGCGGCGGGCGGTCCGGCCGGCGTCGGCACCGATGGGAGTCGCGGAGCCGGGATTGCAGCGTCGAGGCGCTCGAGGCCCTCGCGCAGTCGCGTGTCGACGTCAGTCATGCGTCACCTCCGAGAAGGGCACGGAGCCGCTCCTTCGTCCTCGACAGCCAGCTCGAGACGGTTCCCGGTCGGACGCCGAGCATCTGGCCGATCTCTTCGTGCGTGTATCCGTCGAGCGTGCTCAACACGAGAGCTGCTCTGTGGTGCGGCTCGAGCTGCTGAAGGGCGGTCCACAGGTCCGGGTCCGATGACATCGCCCACGTCGGCTCGTCAACGAGATCCGCGACTGCCATCCTCCGCCGACGCCGCAGCTCGTTGAAGGCCAGCCGAAGCCCGATGGTGTAGAACCACGCCCGCACGTCGCCTCCAGCGAATTTGTGTCGGTGCTCGAGCGCCCGCGTGAACGCGGCCTGGGCCACGTCCTCCGCTTCGCTCGCATCGCGCAGGACGAACGTGAGCCGACGCATCAGCGCTGGATACGCAGCGAGAAGCTCCGCGTCGACGTTGCTCACCGCCGAAGCAGCCCGGGCAACTTCCAAGTTGTCCTCCTTGGTCCGTTCTCCGATACAACACCACGACGCCCCGATTCCTTGCGGCCATTACCAAACACAACCGGAGGGACGCGAGATGGATGACGTACGCCTGCTTCGAATTGGCGAGGTCGCTGATCTGCTGCGGATCAGCAGGACCAAGGTCTACGAGCTGGTGTCGTCGGGGCAGATTCCGAGCCTGCATGTGGGACGCAGCCGGCGAGTGCCCATACGTGCGCTGGCCCAGTGGATCGACGAACAGACAACGCGAGCTGCGCCAGCCAATCCACCACCGCCGACGGGACCGCTATTACTGCGGGCCCGTTCCACAGCGTCAACGGCGCGGACACGACGAGCTCCCGGGACGCGAACACGTAGCGCCGCTCGGACCGCGCCACCGCCGAGAGCGAGCTGGCCGTTTTTCAAGCCTTGGATGCCACGTCCGATGGAGAAGGACGAATACGAGTCGTGGGTCGCTCACCTCGACGCGCATCCGGACGAGAAGGCGCGCGTAATCGAGGAGATGGAGCGATACGACCGGTCGCGCCGTTAGCAGCGGCCACTGCGCGTGCGCGAACTCGTCGACTAGGTGTAGTTCCTCGAGGGGAGCGACACCACGACCGGCTCGCCCTACTTCTCTTCGATTAGGTGCCACGCGCTCTCGAACCGGCCGCCGTCCGCCAGCACGGCGGCTCGTGAGACGTTGACTCGCCCGCCCGGGAAGGAGCGCTTGAAGCGCTCAACTTCGGCGAACGGGACCACCCAGACACGCGGCGCGGGCATGGCCGGATCGTCGATTCGTCCCTCGAAGCTGACGAGCGCCACGAAATGCCGATCGGGGGTCGTGGTAACAAGGTTGTTGGCGGGCCAGTCGTATTTCTGAGCGACGCCTTTCACCTCTACGGTCACGGCATCGCCCGCCTGCCGCACGACGACCACGTCCACGCCCTTCTTGTTGCCCAGTGTGAGGTTGGCGGCAATGCCGAGCCGGTGCAGGCACGACAGGACGTGGAACTCCGACGCAAGGTTCGTGTCGTAGCCGCTCACCCGACGAAACGGTAGCGCACGGGCTATGTCGTAGCGTGGCGCCGTATGGACGTAGTGCCCGAGCCGATCATCGGCAACAAGAACATCGAGGACGCCGCAATCCGGTTCGTTGTGGATCAGGAACGGGGATTCGGTCGCGCGGCGCGCGACACCCGGCATGCGAGTGCCCCAGCAGACATCGAGAGCGACGGGCGCACGATCGAGGTCAAGGCATTCGGCGGATGGTTGCGGACGCAGGGCGCGTTGCTGCTTGAGGCACGTCAGGTCGATGAAGCGAGGCGGAACTCCGAGTTTTACGTCTACGTCGTCGAGAACGTCGCGCAGGGCAATCCCGCCAAATTCGAGCTCCGCGTGATCGGTGGCGGCCAACTGCAGGCGCTGCTCGCTGCCGCGAAGGTGCACCGCTACTTCGAGATACCCGTTCGTGCCGCTGACTATGCGAAGCTAGGGCGATTGAACAGATGACGACCGTCGATCTGACGACGCTCGGCGTCAAAGACGTCTTGCGTCTCTATGGCGCGATCCTCAAAGAGATGAGGCGCCGCGAGATCACTACCACCAACGACGGTCCGATTGGCGGGTATGGCGAATGGCTCGTCGCGCGAGCCTTCAACGGGGTCCGCAAGGCAAACTCGTCTAAGGGCTTCGACGTTCTAGCCGACGACGGCCTGCGACTTCAGGTGAAGACGCGCTGGCTGCCCCTCGGCACAGAACTCCGACAGCTGAGCGCCATCCGCAAACTCGAAGAGGCGGGCTTCGACTTCATCGTTGCTGTCCTGCTCGACGAGGACTTCGACGTCGGCGAGGCATACCAGATCCCGCACGGCGCGGTCGCACGGCTCACAAGTCGCGCCGAGTTGACGAACTCGCGCCGGCTTGTGCTGACCCCTCGCGTCTGCCGCGACGCAGACTGCCGGGATATCACCGCCAAGCTTCGCGCCGCGGATCGCGAGATCGCAGGCGCTGTGGCTGCGCCGCCGCCCGCGGATTAGGCTCCTGGCGGACGCCGCCCTGGCGCCAGCGAGTTCGCGGCGCTTTCATGCGATTCGCCTAGTTGCTGCACGGCTACTGCGCGAGAACACAATCGCGGCCTAGCGATGTGTCCAGATACGCGAATTCCCTATGGATTTCTGAGCCGACGGGCAGACTCGAACTGCCGACCGGCGGACGTTGAAGCGGGCGCGTCGCCGCGCGTGTGCAGGCGACTTCGCCTACCCGCGTCCTTCCGCGTACCTCACCGCAGCACGAATGTCTCATCCGTAGCTTCCGAGTCGCCAAAGGCCACGCTCGTTTTCACAACATCCCAGCGCGTCGTCGGCTACGGAAGGAAGTTCTTCGAGCGACCCGACCGCATTCGTCGGCGCGATGCTCTGCACGGCCGCCGGGATCTTCGCGCTCTCGCAGATCGTCTTCCCTCGGCGCAGGCCACGGTCGCGAGGATCGGTGGGACGGCGCCCGACGCGCCGATCGCATCTACCTAGACTGATCGTCGACATCTCGGATACGAGCGGTCGGTGAGGATCGAAGGGTTGCGCGGTGTCAATCGGGTGAGCGGAGGAATGTTGCCAGCCACGGATCTCACTGCGGTCGGCCGCAAGGCCGGTCAGATCGATGTGCGCATCGGCTACAAGATCATCGAGCTCTTCAGCGAGGGCCTTTACTCGAGCGCCACAAAGGCGATCGAGGAGCTCGTGTCGAACGGCTTCGATGCCGGCGCTCTGAACATCCACGTGCTCCTCGCGGCCGATCTCACCGCTCCGGATGCGTCGATCGCAGTTATCGATGACGGCACTGGCATGGACCCGAGCCGCTTTGAGCAGCACTGGCTGATCGGGGTGAGCAACAAGCGTGACCCAGGCTACGTCGCACCATTGAGCCGCAAGCAGATCGGAAAGTTCGGCATCGGAAAACTCGCGACATACGTTCTGGCCAACCGCCTGACCCATATCTCGAAGCGCGACGGCAAGTACTTCGCCGTGACGATGGATTACCGTCGCGTCCCCGCCAGCAAGGCAGGCAAGAACGCGATGGCCACAGAGAGCGTCCCCCTCGACCTCCGCGAGCTATCGGAGACCCAAGCGAAGACGGCGCTGGAGCCCTGGCTCTTTGGCGAGGGCGATGGCTACACCGCTCTACGCCTGTTCGGCGCCAAAGCACGAAAGTCCTGGACCGCTGCGATTATGACCGAACTGAAGCCAATGGCCGGCGAGCTGCGACGGGGCCGGCTGAAATGGGTTCTTGAAAGCGCAATTCCTCTGAGGGACGACTTTCATGTCTACCTCAACGGCGAGGCGATCTCGCGTTCGAAGCTGAAACTCAAGCGCGTGGGCAGGTGGGTCCTGGGCACCAAGGATGTTGACCTACCGGAACCGGCGCCAGATGGCGAGAAGACGGTAGACCGCTCCGCCGCGGCGGATGCCGTACACGGCGTGACCTACTCGAAGCTGGGCCGCGTCACCGGATACATCGAGGTCTACGCAGATCCGATCGACACAGGGAAGTCGGAGGAGATCGAGCGCAGCAACGGCTTCTTCGTGTACGTGCGTGACCGCCTGGTCAACACCGATGATCCGGGATTTGGAATCGATCGCAACAAGCTTCGTCACGGCACCTTCTCGCGCTTCCGGATGGTCCTGCACGCCGATGGTCTCGACGATGAGCTGCGATCCTCCCGCGAAACTATCCGCGAAGGAATCCTCACCAACATCGCGCGCAACGTCGCCCACGCTGGCTTCAATCTCGCGCGATCGAAGCTCGAGCAACACTGGCGCGATATCGAGCCTGGCGCTCAGGTGTCACGACGGGTCGCATCGACGCCGGCGTCGCTCACGCGCCGCCCACTTGCTGCGGCCCTCTCGGCATTCTTCGAGGGTAGCTACGTCCCGCGGTACCTGGTGGCGCCCGGTGACTTGAAGCCTAAGCAGCAGGCCGCCCTCATCGAGCGTGTGCGCGAGTCCGGCGAGGGCGCGGACAACCTGATTAAGAGCACCGTGCTCGAGCAGCTCGCGCAGGAACAGCCATTTGCGGTGCTCGACATCGAAGGCGGCGTCCTTCGCATCAACACACTCCACCCATTCGTGGCCTACTTCCTCGACGAGTACGAGGACGAAAAAAGCAGCGTGCCGCTCGAGCTCGTTGCCGTCTCGGAGGTGCTGCTCGAAGCATCGCTCGTCCAGACGGGCCTAGAGCGGGATGAGATCGTCGAGATCCTCGATCAGCGGGACGCGCTTCTGCGAGAGCTCGCGCGGGGATCGAGCCGTCGGAACGCCCGCACGGTCGCGCAGGCCCTGGCGGACGCGGCGACCGATCAGCGGAAACTTGAGCTGGAGCTTATTGCCGCCTTCGACAGCATGGGATTCAGCACGGTGCCGCTCGGCGGCAGTAATAAGGCGGATGGCGTCGCGAAGGCCCACCTCTCTGGCCAGGGAAATAAGCCTCAGACGTACACCGTGTCCCTCGAGGCAAAAAGCAAAGTGCTTGCTGGCACTAAGGTCACGGCGAAGGCCGTCGGAGTCGCGACCATCGCACGCCATCGGGAGGACCTACACGCCGATCACGCGGTGGTGGTCGGACCGGACTTTCCGACGAAAGACGAACATGCCGCACTTGTGAAGGAGCTCGCGGCGAACCGAAAGCACACGAGCAAGACGATCACGCTCCTGCGGATCTCGGACGCAGCGCGTCTAGTCCGGCTCGTCCCGCTGAAGCGAGTTGGCCTCAACCGACTGCGGAACCTATTCGAAACGGCGTCCACACCGGACGAGGCAAAGAAATGGATCGACGCGCTCGAGGCAGAACAGCGGGCACGCCCTCTCTACCGTCAGATCCTCGAGACCATCTTCGAGGAGCAGGAGCAAGACCCCAACGAGCTCGTGGAGTTCGGCGGACTGCGCACGGCGCTGCGGCGAGGTCCCAAGGTCGACATCAGCCAGACCGAGCTCATCGAAACTTGTACCGCAATGAGCCGGCTGGTTCCGGATCTCGTGACCATCCAGGGCAGCGCGATCGAGATCAACCAGCGACCCGACAACATCATGAAGGCGCTGGCCGCTGCGATTGGCGAGTATCCATCGTCAGAACGCAAGGAAGATGCGAAGTGACGAGGACAGGGTCAAAGCGGACCCTCAACCCGCCAGTGCACCCATTCCCTGCGCGCATGGCGCCGCTGATCGCGGGCCGGAAGCTCGCCGAGCGCAGGACGTGCACAGTTCTGGACCCCATGATGGGATCCGGGACCACCATCGCGATGGCACGACTTCACGGGCATCGCGCGATCGGATTCGATTTGGATCCTTTGGCGGTGCTGCTGACCAACGCCTGGTGCACTGATGCGCTTGCCGCCTCCGTCCGCGAGGCCGGCGAACGCGTACTCAGGAGGGCGCGAAAGGTTGCGAAGTCGCTCACTCCGGGCACCGCCTATCCGCGTGGCGCGGATGCGGCGACGAAAGCGTATGTGAGGTACTGGTTCGACCAGCGGTCGCGCGTCGAGCTCTCCGCCCTCGCCATTGCCATAGGCCGAACACGAAACGGCCCACGGCGCACGCTTCTGTGGTGCGCATTCTCCCGGCTCGTAATCACGAAGGACGCTGGAGTCTCACTCGCGCGTGATGTCTCTCATAGCCGCCCGCACCGGGCCTTCGATGCGGCCCCAGTCAGGCCGTTCGGAGCGTTCACGAACGCGTTGGAAAAGGTGATCAAGGGGATAGCTCCGGCAAAGGGTGCGAAGCCAAAGCCGGTGAAAGCGGAGCAGGGCGATGCGCGGCATTTGCCGCTGCGTGCGAGTTCTGTTGACATCGTGATCACCTCACCCCCGTACCTAAACGCCCTGGATTACATGCGTGGCCATCGCCTGTCACTCGTATGGATGGGGCACCGACTGGCCGAACTGCGAGACATTCGTTCGGGCAGCGTCGGTGCCGAGACTGGCTTACCAACCGATGCTTTTCCTGAGGAGCTTCAGCCGGCGCTCCGCGCCCTCCGCGCCGCGAAGGTCGACGCGCGTCACGCGGGGATGCTCCGACGCTATGTACGAGACATGAGTGAGGTCACTGGCGAGATCGCGCGCGTGGTTCGACGCGGAGGCTCAGTGATCTTCGTCGTCGGAGATTCGACCCTACGTGGAGTCCTGGTGCGGAACTCCAGCGCGATCAGAAAACTCGCAGAACGGCACGGCCTTCAGTTCGCCCGTCGTAGCACGCGAGTAATCCCGGAGAACCGGCGCTACCTGCCACCGCCGCGCGCGATGCTGCCGGCGAGCGAGCTGGGGCGCCGCATGCACCGCGAAGTCGTCCTTGAGTTCGAGAAGACCGCTTAGCCGACTGTCGTTGAGATTGCGGCCGCGCTCGCTGCGGACTCGGTCAGCCTCCTTCGTCGTGACCGGCGCTACAGCGCGGCGACGCTCGTCCGCCAGATGATCGAGTGCGAGTACTTGATGTGTCATGTTCTGGATTCGCGCGGCATGAGCCGCACGACAAGCAGCCGCGTCTTCTGGATCGGGCGCATCTCCGGTCTCAGGGTCCAGGTTTCCGCAGCTGGCGCGGCCTGCGCCTGACCCTGTGAACGCACCCGCCACGAGAGAACCGCCACGAGCCCGGCGCCCTGTCGCGTGTGAGCCCAGTACGCGCAGACCAGAAACACAAGGACGAGCAGGCAACCGAGGATGCCTAGGGCCAGCGCGTCGAAGCCGAACACCAACCCGCGAACACTAGTGACAGCCGGATGCGACACGGTCGCACACGCCGAACCCCGCCAGCCCGCCGTCGGAGGTCCACTCGACGAGTCGCACCGCTGGGTGGCTGAGATAAAAACGCGCCCAGCGCGTCGTCCTCGTCGGCATACCCTCGCATGACGGAAAACTCTTCAGGGGTCCGACATATCTGCCCCCTGGATCGCAGGCACTGATTCGAACATCAGCCGCTCCAATGTCCGCGACTGGTCCGATGATGTAGAGAGCGATGCCGACTGACACGAGTAGTCGCCAGTGTTGGCGCGCCCATCGAAGTAGCTGGCGCGCTCGTGTCACGGCGGTAGCGTACTTATCCCACGGTTGTCGCTACGCGGCCCGGCGTCGATGCCTAAGGCGCCCTGCGTAACCGCCTTCCCACGACTGCGCCAGCGACGGCACCACCCATGGCCCCGACCAGCAGCGCGATGACAGACAAGGAACCTGTCGCCACGGCTTCACGCGGGAGGAGATTCACCACGAGGATCGCAGCGAGCGTGCCGACGATGAGGCCGACCAGAATACCGCCGACCGAGAGGCCCGCCGTTCGGAGCGAGTAGAGCCCGACGATAGCGAGTGCGGCCACTCCGGCGATCACAACAGTGCCCAAAAGGAGCACGGGGCCGAAGTCCCTGCTCGTTACCGCCCGGGTGACACCTAGGACCAAGAAGATGGCCCACCAGGTCACGAGTCGGCGACGGTTTGCGTCGAGCCAAGACAATTGCGCGCCATCGTACGCGCACGCAATCACCGTCCCGAGCGGCGATGAAAGCGAGGGCCAAGCAGCACCCGAAGCGTTATTCGCGGTGACCGCTTGAACGAAGGGGCGTGCTCTACGCTTCGCTTCAGCCGTGGCGCTGGTGCATCTTGAGATGGACGGGCGCGGCGGCTCACCACAGGACTGTGCGGAAGGGCTCCACGTTGAGGCGAAACAGCACTGACGGCGAGTCCGGAGACACGACTCCGGTCCTAACCACGGCGGCCTTGAGGTCGCAGCTATGGAACTGCGCGGATATCCTGCGCGGGAGCGCCGTCGACCGAACAGATTGGAAGGCGTACATCCTTCCGCTTCTCTTCTTCAAGCGGCTCTGCGATGTCTGGGACGAAGAGACCGCCGAGGCCGTCATTGCATTCGGCGAGGCTGATCCAGCGCTCTTTCCAGAGGCTCACCGTTTCCAAATGCCGAACGGCTGCCATTGGCGCGACGTGCGGGCTGCGGCTGCAAACGTCGGAGCTGTCTTGGCGCACGCGATGCGCGAGATTGAGCGCGCCAATCCCGAGAGCCTCTACCGCGTGTTTGGTGCTGCTGACTGGGGCAATCGCGAGCTCCTCTCAGACGCACTTCTCAAAGACCTGATCGAAGCCCTGTCGGTGATCCCGCTCGGCAACGACGCCGTGAGTACCGACATCCTCGGAGACGGCTACGAGTACCTCATCGGGCGCTTCGCCGACGTGACGAAGCGAAAGAAGGCAGGTGAGTTCTATACGCCACGCACGGTCGTCCGAATGATGGTCGACATCCTTGATCCCAAGGAAGGCCAGACTATCTACGACCCCGCCTGCGGAACGGGCGGCATGTTGCTAGGCGCGATTGAACACGTGCAACGCGCAGGTGGCGACGCCCGGACCTTCTTCGGGAAGATCTATGGCCAAGAGAAGAACCTCACGACCGCGGCGATCGCGCGCATGAATCTCGTACTTCACGGCATCGAGGACTTTCAAATCGTGCGCGAAGATACCCTTCGCAGTCCGGCGTTTATGGATTCAAGCACCGGCGGCCTCGCGACCTTCGATTGCGTTCTTGCCAATCCTCCGTTCTCGCTTAAGGAGTGGGGCTTCGAGGTTTGGGAGAAGGATCCTTGGGGTCGCGCCGTCTTTGGCATGCCTCCAGACAGCTACGGCGACTACGCCTGGGTCCAGCACATGGTCGCGTCCATGGCGCCGGGCACCGGCCGCATGGCCGTGGTTCTCCCGCAGGGCGCGCTCTTCCGCAAAGGCGCTGAGGGGCGCATTCGCCAAAAGCTCCTTGAGCAGGATCTCGTCGAGGCCGTGATTGGGTTGGCACCCAACCTGTTCTACGGCACTGGTCTCGCTGGGTGTGTTGTTCTCCTCAGACGGGCGAAGCCAAAGCGAGAGAAGGGGAGAGTTCTCATCGTTGACGCGTCAACCCTGTTCCGGAAGGGGCGAGCACAGAACCACTTGGAGCCAGTCCACGCTGCTCAGATCGTCGAGTGGGTGCGCGCGTTCGAGACCATTGAGAATCGGACCAAGGTCGTCAGCGTCGAGGAGATCAAGCGCGAGGATTGGACGTTCAGCATCTCTCGGTACGTGAGCGCGGCACCCGACGAGACCACGCCGCCTTTGCGAGAGGCTGTCGCGGTGCTCAAGGTGGCTGTGGCTGAGTGTCGGGTCGTGGAAGATCGCTGGCGTGAAGCGCTGACGACGGGAGGTTGGCTCAAATGAGCAAGGCCGCTGAACGCCTGAGCCAACAAGAACTCGAATCGTATCTCTGGGGTGTCGCTACGCTCCTCCGCGGTCTAATCGACGCGGGTGACTACAAGCAGTACGTGTTTCCCCTGCTCTTCTTCAAGCGTCTGTCCGATGTGTGGGATGAGGATTATGAAAACGCGCTGAACGAGACTGGTGACGACGCCTACGCACGGGCGACCGCGAAGGAGCGCTTTGACATTCCGCTTGGGGCGCACTGGTCCGACGTTCGGGCAGCGCCGCGTGACGTAGGCCGCGCACTTGTCAATGCATTCCGCGCGATTGAGACGGCAAATTCCGAGCGCCTAGCTGGCATCTTCGGTAACGCTGCCTGGACCGACAAGGCCCAGATGCCCGATGCAACTCTGAAGAATCTTATGGAGCATCTCTCGAAGCAGTGCCTCGGTCTCGCAGTGGTACCCGAGGACCAGCTCGGCAACGCGTACGAGTACCTCATCAAGCAATTCGCCGACGACAGCGGGCACACCGCGCAGGAGTTCTACACGAACCGGACGCTCGTGCATCTGATGACGCAGATGCTCGAGCCCAAGCCGGGCGAGCGTGTCTACGACCCGACCGTGGGGACGGGCGGCATGCTCATCTCCGCACTCGCGGAAGTAAGACGCCGCGGTGGCGACCCACGGACGCTTGGCCTCTATGGCCAAGAGCTCATCAACATCACCGCGGCGATTGCCCGTATGAACCTGGTCCTTCACGGCGTCGAGGATTTCAGGATCGCCGTTGGGAACACCCTGAGCAGTCCCGCGTTCGTCGAGCGTGATCGTCTGATGACCTTTGACGTAGTCTTGGCCAACCCTCCGTATTCGATCAAGAAATGGAACCGCGAGGCATGGCAGAACGACGCGTGGGGACGTAACTCCTTGGGCACGCCGCCGCAGGGGCGCGCCGACTACGCGTTTCTCCAGCACATCCTTAGGAGCATGGATGCGAATTCGGGCCGCTGCGCGATTCTCTTCCCCCACGGTGTGCTGTTCCGGAACGAGGAGGCTGAGATGCGGCGGAAGTTGGTCGAGTCGGACCTTCTTGAATGTGTGCTCGGTCTCGGCCCGAACCTCTTCTACAACTCGCCGATGGAAGCCTGCATCGTCATCTGCCGGACTAGGAAGGGGGAGGAGAGGCGCCATAAGGTCCTCTTCATCGACGCGGTCCACGAGGTCGCCCGCGAGCGGGCTCTTAGCTTCCTAACCTCGGCCAATCAGAAACGAATCCTCGATGCGTATGCCAAATTTCTCGACGAGCCAGGATTCGCGAGGGTTGCCACAACCAAAGAGATCCTCGACAAGAACGCGAATCTCTCTATTCCTCGTTACGTGAAACCCGTCAGCAGTGGCGTGCCGGCTGACCATGAATCTCTGGCCTCAGCCTGGCTCGCGTTCGAAACGAGTGGACGAGAGTTCTGGGAAGCAATCGACGGTGTCGTCGGGGACGTCGACTCTGCGGCAGCGGGAAACAACGCCGATGCCTGAGCGCTTGCTCCGCGAGGGCTGGGCGAGGGTTGCCTTTGGTGATGTGGTTCAACTCAGTCACGCGCGCTCGGCCGACCCCGCCGGCGACGGGTACGATCGCTACGTCGGCCTTGAACACATCGAACCAAACGATTTGACGATTCGTCACTGGGGTCGAGTGGCAGACGGGACCACGTTCACGAACGTGTTCCGCGCAGGACAGACGCTCTTTGGCAAGAGGCGCGCCTATCAGCGGAAGATTGCCGTCGTCGACTTCGATGGAGTGTGCTCTGGGGACATCTATGTTCTTGAAACCAAGGACACAAAGCTCCTACCCGAACTCCTACCACTCCTCTGTCAGTCGGAGGATTTCTTCGCGCATGCGATTGGCACTTCAGCAGGATCCCTGTCCCCCCGAACTAACTGGGAGAGCCTCGCGAAGTACGAGTTCCTCCTGCCGCCACTCGACGAGCAGCGACAGATCGCGAGTCTCATCGAGGGAGCCCGAAGGCTCGAAGAAGCAACCGGTGAAGTGGTCAGGGCCTTAGCTGCGACTCTTAACAGTTGGTTGGAACACGAACTGGAAGTTCACGCGGTCAAAGGCCGAGCCCGCCCAGCCGCGGATTTGTTGGCTCGAGCGACCGTCGGAATCGTCGTCCGCCCTGCCTCGTGGTACGTACGCGACGGCGAGGGCATTCCTGCGCTGCGCTCTCTGAACGTCATTCCCAACAAGGTGGTCATGAAGGACCTCGTCTTTATCTCACGGGAGGGGCACGCCGAACACAAGAAGTCCCGCCTGTGTCCTGGCGACGTTGTAATTGTGCGAAGCGGCCGGCCTGGGGATGCCGCTGTCATTCCAGAGGATGCGCCGGAGATGAATTGCATTGATCTCATCATTTGCACTCCGGGCCCTGAGCTTCTGGCCCAATTCTTCTGTGCCGTGCTCAACTCGAGTTACGGTCGGCGACAGTTCGCGGCTGGTAGCGCCGGCACGGCACAACAGCACTTCAATGTCGAGGCCGTTCGGAAGTTGCTCATACCCGTGCCCGATCTTGAAGCGCAGTCGATATTCATCCGGCAGTTCACCAAGCTGAAAGACACCTTGGACCGCGCCGAGACCCGCGTTCAACAGGTGCGC